>DASZJD010000064.1 GCA_035948415.1 Acidimicrobiia bacterium
GTGCGGCACCGAGTGGGTGACGGGGACGAACTCCGCCTCGACCGGCCCGATGGCGCGCCGCTCGCCGTCGGCGACGGGGATCAGCTCGGTGCGGCCGAGGAGCCCGGCCTCCTCGATCCGGTTGCGGGCCAGCCCCAGCGCGAGCGCGGAGCCGTAGATCGGGGCGGGGACGTCGCGGAGCAGGTAGGCGAGCCCGCCGACGTGGTCCTCGTGGCCGTGGGTGACGACGATCCCGTCGACGCGGTCGGCGTGCTCCCGGAGGTAGGTGAAGTCGGGCAGGACGAGGTCGATGCCGGGCATGTCGGTGCCGGGGAACATGAGCCCGCAGTCGACGACCACGATCCGCCCGTCGACCTCGAGGCAGAAGCAGTTGCGGCCGATCTCGCCGAGGCCGCCGAGGAAGACGATCCGGACCCCGGGCATGCGACGAAGTTAGTGCGCGATCGGCGGTCGGCCGCCGCCACGGCGGCGGCCGCACGCGATGACGGCGCGATCAGGCCGAGGCGGGAGCGCGGTCCTTCGCCACCTCGTCGAGCGTGGCGTACTCCTCGCCGGTGTCGACCCAGTCCTCGAACTGGATCACGCCGAGCTCGGTGAACCGGTCGCGCAGCCACCCGTCGGCGGCGTCGAGCAGGCCGAGCTTCTTGCAGTTCGGGACGATCTTCGAGAACAGCATGGCCTGGAAGATGGGCCGGTCCGGGTCGTGGAGCACGACCTTCACCGCCTCCTTCACGTCGATCCCCATGCGCTCCCAGACCTCCTGCTGGAGGAAGCGGTCCCGCATGCGCACCGCGGCCTCGAACGCGAACTCCTGACGCTCCCGGATCTCGGCCGCCGACAGCTGCTCGTAGTACTCCTTCAGCGACAGGACGCCGAACGCCACGTGACGAGCCTCGTCGCTCATGACGTAGCGGAGCAGCTGCTTGAGCAGCGGCTCGGTCGTCATCTGGTGCATGAAGCCGAACGCCGCCAGCGCCAGCCCCTCGACCATGATCTGCATGCCGAGGTAGGTCATGTCCCAGCGACTGTCGGCGATGATGTCGTCGAGCAGCATCTTGAGGTGGGCGTTGATCGGGTAGAAGCCGGACAGCTTCTCGGAGAGGTAGCGGCCGAAGACCTCGACGTGACGGGCCTCGTCCATCACCTGCGTCGACGCGTAGTACTTGGCGTCGATCCACGGGACGGTCTCGACGATCTGGGCGGTGCAGATGAGCGCGCCCTGCTCGCCGTGCATGAACTGCGACAGGGTCCAGTTCTGCGACTCGATGTTGAAGTCGAGCCACTCCCGGTCCCCCCAGTGCTCGAACGGCGTGCCCGTGAGGTCGATCCGGTTGTCGGCCCAGCCGTTCTGGATCTGGTTGGCGATCGCGACCGCCTCCTGGTCGACGTCGGTGTCCCACGGCAGGTCCCGCGCGTTCCACTGCGACGTCTTCGCCTTCTCGTACAGCTTCTGGAGGGGCTTGCGGGTCTGTTCGTAGTCCCAGGTGAAGATGGCGTCGGCGTTGGCGCGGACCGCGTGCGTCAGCTCGTCGACGTCGGTGTTCGTGACGGCCAGGATCGCCTCGATGTCGTCGACATCGGTGCGGCCGATCAGCTCTTCGGTGCTCGACATTGCGTCACCTCCTGGTGGCGGCGGGGGAACGAGGGCGGGCGCCGGCGCGGATCGCCGGCGCGAGGAACTCGGAGACGTAGGCGCGGACCGCGGGCTCGTCGTCGAGGGCCACGGGCGGGGTCGGTGAGCAGAGGAGGGCCAGGCCGACGCGGGCCACCCACTCGGCGGCCCGACCGGTCTCGGGCCCGTCGACGAAGGGCGCCAGGGCCGGGACGAGCGCGTCGGTGGCGGCGGCGAGGAACCGGTCCCCGCCGGCGAAGGCGAGGTGGGGCAGGAGGCGCTCGGGCTCGAAGGCGGCGACGAACTGGAGGGCGGGGTGGTGGCGGACCAGGTCGCCGGCGGCGCCGAGGATGGCGGTCACCGCGTCCTCGAGGGTGTCGGCGCCCGCGGCGGCCTGCCGCAGGGCCCCGGTGACCCGGTCGGCCTCGGTCCGCACCGCGGCCTGGAGGACGGCCTGCTTGCTGGCGAAGTAGCGGTAGAGGGTGGCGCGGGAGCAGCCGGCCTCGCGAGCCACGTCGTCGAGGGTGGTCTTCCGCACCCCCTGGCGGGCGACGCAGGCCAGCAGCGCCTGGACGGCCCGGGACTCGAGGTCGTTCGGGCGATCGGTCCGCTCACGCTCGGTGAGGACGGCGCTCATACCACCTGAGACGATACGACTCGTTTCGTCTCAACGTCAACGGTCGGCCCTGTGCCCCCCGTCACACCGAGCCAGAGCCCGGGCCGGGCCGGCGCCGCTTCCCCGGGCGGCCACGCGGAGGGATGCTGGGGTCGCGGGGCGGCGAGCGCCGCGTCGGGAGGGGGCAGGCGTGTGACCGTCGACGGCAGGTGCGAGGCCCGGTTCTCGACCGTGCGGGAGGAGTTCGAGCGCAACCTGGCCGAGCGGGGCGAGGTCGGCGCCTCGGTGTGCGTCGCCGTCGACGGCGAGCCGGTGGTCGACCTGTGGGGCGGGGTGGCCGACCCGGCGGCGGGGCGGCCGTGGGCGAGGGACACGATCGGGGTGGTGTGGTCGTGCACGAAAGGCGCGACGGCGCTCTGCGCGCACGTGCTCGTGTCGAGGGGCGGCCTGGACCTCGACGCCCGGGTCACGGACTACTGGCCCGAGTTCGGGCAGCGCGGCAAGGACGGGATCACGGTGCGGGTGCTGCTGAGCCACCAGGCCGGCCTGGCCGCGCTGCGGGAGCCGCTGCCCGAGGACGGGTTCACCGACTGGGACCTGGTGGTGGAGCGGCTCGCGGCCCAGGAGCCGCTGTGGCCACCGGGCACGCGGCAGGGCTACCACGCCTTCACGTTCGGGCACCTGGCCGGCGAGCTCGTCCGTCGCGTCTCGGGCCGGTCGCTGGGCCGGTTCTTCCGCGACGAGGTGGCCGAGCCGCTGGGCCTCGACTTCTGGATCGGCCTGCCGGCGGAGCACGAGCCGCGGGTGGCGCCGACCATTCCGGCCGACCCGCCCGACCCGGGCGACCCGGTCCCCGAGTTCTTCGCGCGGGCGATGGCCGACCCGACGTCGATCCCGGCGCTCATCGCCGCCAACTCCGGCGGCCTGCTCCAGCCCGGTGCCATCGACCGGCGCGTGGTCCACGCGGCCGAGATCCCGGCCGCCAACGGCGTCGCGAACGCGCGGGCCCTCGCCGGCCTCTACCGGCCCCTGACCCTCGGCGGCGCCGTCGACGGCGTGACCGTCCTGGACCCGGCCACGCTCGCCGAGGCGTCCCGGGTCGCGGCCGCGACCGCGGTCGACGCCGCCCTCGGGGTGCCGACCCGGTGGGGCCTCGGGTTCATGAAGCCGGTCGCGAACACCTCCGCCGAGGACAGCGTGCTGCTGAGCGAGGACGCGTTCGGGCACGCCGGGTTCGGCGGGTCGCTCGGCTTCGCCGACCCGGTCGCCCGCCTCTCGTTCGGCTACACGATGAACAAGCAGGGGCGCGGCCTCGGCGCCAACCGGCGCGGCCAGGCGCTCGTCGACGCCGTGTACCAGACGCTCGGCTACCGCCAGCCCGCCGGCGGTGGGATCTGGCTCCCGCCTCGGTGACGCCGCCGGCGCGGCCGCACGGCCGGCGGCCACAGAGAAGACGGAGAAGGGTGGAGCGGGGGCGGCCGCGCGGCCGCCCCCTGCGCCCCGTTAGGCGGTCCAGTCGATGGTCAGCTTCGACCCGTCGGCGGGGTCGACCTTGACGCCGACCTCGGCCCCGGGCTGCAGCCGGCTCAGGTAGACCTGCGGCACCGCGGTGGTGAGCTGGGTCGCGTACGGCGGCTGGCCGGCCACGGTGACCTGCAGGTCGAGCACGACCTGGGGGTTGAAGTTCACGAGCGTGCCGGTGTCGGTGAAGTTCTGGATCGTGGCCCGACCGGGGGTGCCGGAGCTCAGGAGCGCCTGCTCGCCCTGGATCTGGGCCTGGAGGGCCATGGCGTCGTCGATGGCCGAGCTGGCCTGGCTGATCGTGCTCGGGGTGTCGCGCAGCATGCCGATCATCCCGGTGCGCTTGCCCTGGGACTTCCGGATCTCGTTGCCCTGGTCCTTCATCTTCTTGATGTCCTTGAACATGCCCATCGGGGTGCGGTGCTCCTCGGATCGGGACTGGCGGACGCCAGTCGGCTCGCCCCATCGTGGAGGGGCGACGCTCGGGGGTCATGAGTAGCGGCTACTCAGCTGGGGCCGCGGGCTACCCGGTTCCGTCCGGCCGGGCGAGGATCCCGCCGAGGAGCTCGGCCCGGACCAGGGCGCGGACCGCCGCCGGGTCCTCGAGGTCCCAGCGGCCGGGGCTGCCGATGAGGGAGAGCACCATCCGGGCCAGGTAGTCGGCGGCGTGGTCGACGTCGACCCCGGCCCGGAGCCGCCCGGCGGCGGCCTCGCTTGCGAGGAGCGGCCGGAGGTACTCGGCGATGTAGCGCAGGACCCGCTGGCTCTCGATGGTCATGAGCGGCACGAGGGCGCCGGGCTCGGTGACGAGGACCTTCTGGAGGACGGCGTGCTCCTGGACCGCCCGGTGGGCGAAGGTGAGGGCGGTCTCGAGGCGGGTGGCGAGGTCGGGGGCGTCGGCGACGGCGTCGGCGAGCCGGGCGAAGAAGCGGTTCATCTCCCAGCCCACGGTCTCCCGCAGCAGCTGGTCCCGCCCGCCCGGGAACAGCCGGTAGATGGTGGCCCGGGACACGCCGGACGCCCTCGCGACGTCCTCGAGGGTGGTCTTGTCGAGGCCGAAGCGGCCGATGCAGTCGTAGGCGCCGGCGAGGACGGCCTGGCGCGGCTCGGCCGGGACCGGCACCGCGCTCAGAGGCCGAGCAGGGTGTCGAGGCCGACGGTGAGCCCCGGCCGGTCGGCGACGGCCTGCACCGCGAGGACGACGCCGGGCATGAACGACGACCGGTCGAAGCTGTCGTGGCGGATGGTCAGGGTCTGCCCGGTGGTGCCGAGGATCACCTCCTGGTGGGCGACGAGCCCGCGGAGGCGGAGCGAGTGCACGCGGATCCCGGCCGGGCCCTCCCCGCCGCGGGCCCCGTCGAGCACGGTCTGCTCAGTGGGGTCGGCGCTCCAGTCGCCGGACGCGGCGGCCATCCGCTCGGCGGTGAGGAGGGCCGTGCCCGAGGGCGCGTCGACCTTCTCGTCGTGGTGCATCTCGACCACCTCGGCCGAGTCGAAGAGCGGGGCGGCCATCTCGGCGAAGCGCATCATCAGCACCGCGCCGATCGAGAAGTTCGGGGCGATCACCGCGTTGGCCGTCGACGCCTCGAACCGGGCCGCCAGCGCGGCGAGGTCCCCGGCGGTGAAGCCGGTCGTGCCCACGACGGCGTGGATGCCGTGCTCGGCGCACCACTCGAGGTTCTTGTAGGCGGCCTCGAGGACGGTGAAGTCCACCGCCACGGCGGCGTCGGCGTCGACGAGGGCGTCGGGCGACCCGGCGACCTGCAGGCCGGGGGCGGGCACGCCGAGCTGCTGGAGGTCGATGCCGACGTGATACGGGTCGACGGCGGCGACGAGCTCGAGCGTCGGCTCGGCGGCCACGGCGGCGCAGACCGTGCGGCCCATGCGGCCGCCGGCGCCGAAGACCCCGACCTTCGTCACGGCGTGAGGCTAGGCCCCCGCCCGGTGAAGCGCTGCTCCGTGAAGGGACCCACGACGGCCAGGGTCCGGTCGCCCCCGGCCAGGACCCGCTCGACGACGCGCGCGACGTCGTCGGCGGTCACGGCGTCGACGTGGGCGACGAGCTCGTCGAGGGTCGGGACCTCGCCGAGCGTCAGCTCGCTGCGGCCGATGCGGTGCATCCGGGACCCCGAGCTCTCGAGCGACAGCGCCAGCGACCCGCGCAGGTGACCCTGGGCCGCCGCGAGCTCGCGCGCCGACACGCCCTCGTCGACGACGACGCGCTGCAGCTCGGCCTCGAGCACGTCGAGGAGCTCGTCGACCCGCTCCGGGGCGGTGCCGGCGGAGACCGCCAGCACCCCGGTCTCCTCGAGCGCGGCTCGGTACGAGTACACCGAGTACGCGAGGCCCCGCCGCTCCCGCACCTCCTGGAACAGCCGCGACGACATGCCGCCGCCGAGGGCCTGGTTCAGCACCGTGAGCGCGTACCGGTCGGGGTCGTCGTTCTTGAGGGCCCGCATGCCGAGCACGAGGTGGGCCTGCTCGGTGGGCCGCTCGAGGAGCGCCAGCGGGCGCGGGGGCGGCTCCCCCTCGTAGGGCTCCCGGGGCGGCCGGCTCCCGTTGGCCGGGTCGAGGCTGGCCCCGACGAGCTCCACCACCCGGTCGTGCTCGACGTTGCCGGCGGCGGCGACGACGACGTTGCTGGGCCGGTAGTGCCGGGCGTGGAAGTCGGCGATGTCCTCGCGGGACATGCCCTCGATGGTCGCCACCGACCCGATCACCTCGCGGCCGATCGGGTGCTGGGGGAAGACGGCCTCGGTGAAGAGGTCCTGGACCAGGTCCTCGGGCTCGTCGTCCCGGAGGTGCAGCTCCTCGAGGATCACCTGGCGCTCCGACTCGACGTCGGCGGGCCGCAGGGCGGGGCGCCACACGATGTCGGAGAGGATGTCGACGGCGAGGGGGAGCCGCTCGTCCGGGACGCGCACGAAGAAGGTGGTGACCTCCTGGGCGGTGAAGGCGTTCATGTCCCCGCCGCTCGATTCGACGGTCTCGGCGATCGCGGCCGCGTCGCGGTCGGCGGTGCCCTTGAACAGGAGGTGCTCGAGGAAGTGGCTGACGCCCGCCCGCGGCGCGGGCTCGTCGCGGGAGCCGGTGCCGACCCAGAACCCGACCGCGGCCGAGCGCAGGTGCGGGAGGGACTCGGTGACGACGCGGAGCCCGGACGCGAGCCGGGTCCGCCCGATCATCCGGGGGTGATCGGCATCGTCGACCGAGGGGTTGAGCCGGTCAGCGTCGACGCCGCCGTCGCGGCCCGCCGCCACCGCCGCTGGGGCGTCCGCCGCCGCCGGTGCGCGCCACCTCCCCGGGCCCGAGGTCACCGAACTCGGCGCGGGCCTCCGCCTCCCAGCGATCCTCGAACGACGTCACGTCGGCGCCGCTCGGCGCGCTGTCGTCGCCGCGGCCCCGCTCGGGTCGGGACGACGACCCCGTCGGCCGCGGTCGGGACGGCCGCTCGTCGCGGTCGCCGGCCGGCGCGGGCTCGTCGCCGTCGCCGACGAGGCTGAGCGACAGCTTGCCGGCGTTGTCGATGTCGTCGACGCGCACGGTGACCTCGTCGCCGAGGTTCAGCACGTCCTCGACCCGGTCGATGCGCTTGCCGCGTCCGAGCTTCGAGATGTGGAGGAGCCCGTCCTTGCCGGGCAGCACGTTCACGAAGGCCCCGAACTTCGTGATGTTCACGACCCGGCCCGTGTACTCGGCGCCGAGGTCGGCGGTCGGCGGCTCGAGGATCAGCTCGATGCGACGCCGGGCCTCGGCGACGGCGGACGACTCCCTCGAGCCGATCGTGACCGTGCCGACCATCCCGTCGTCGGTGACCGAGACGTCGGCGCCGGTCTCCTGGGTGATCGTGTTGATCACCTTGCCCTTCGGGCCGATCACCTCGCCGATCTTGTCGATCGGGATCTCGAAGCTGATGATCTTCGGCGCCGTGCCCTTCACGTCGGGGCGAGGCTCGGCGATCGCGCCGGCCATGACGTCGAGGATGGCGAGCCGGGCGTCGCGGGCCTGCCGCAGCGCCTGCGCGAGCACGTCGGCGGGCAGCCCGTCGATCTTCGTGTCGAGCTGGAGCGCGGTGACGAACTCGCGGGTGCCGGCGACCTTGAAGTCCATGTCGCCGAAGGCGTCCTCGGCGCCGAGGATGTCGGTGAGGGTCGTGTACTTGCCCTCGGCGTAGACGAGGCCCATGGCGATTCCCGCCACGGGCTGGCGGATCGGCACCCCGGCGTCCATGAGCGACAGGGTCGAGCCACACACCGAGGCCATCGACGTCGACCCGTTCGAGGACAGCACGTCGGAGACCACCCGGATCGTGTACGGCCACTCCTCGGCGGGCGGGACCACCGGCACGAGGGCGCGCTCGGCGAGGGCCCCGTGCCCGATCTCGCGGCGCTTCGGCGAGCCGACCCGGCCCGTCTCACCGGTCGAGAAGGGCGGGAAGTTGTAGTGGTGCATGTAGCGCTTGCGGTCGTCGATGCCGATGGTGTCGAGCATCTGCTCCATGCGCGGCATGCCGAGCGTCGTGACGGTCAAGACCTGGGTCTCGCCCCGCTGGAACAGGCCCGTCCCGTGGGCGGTCGGGATCAGCCCCACGTCGGCGGACAGCGGCCGGATGTCGGTCGGCGACCGACCGTCGATGCGCAGGCCCTCCTCGACGATCCGCCGGCGCACGACCTGCTTCTGCAGGGCCCGGAACGCCTTCCGCACCTGCCCGGCCCGGTCGGCGTAGGGCGCGCCCTCACCGCCGGCGAGCTCGGCGACGACCGCCGAGTCGAGCTCGTCGAGCCTGGTGTTCCGCGCCGTCTTGTCGGCGATCGCCATCGCCTCGGCGGTCTCGGTCCGCACGGAGTCGGCGACGGCGTCGAACACGTCGGCGTCGTAGTCGAGCTGCGGGTCGTACGCGATCTCCTCGATCGGCCCGGACTGCTCCTGCACCGCCGCCACGAGCTGGAGCTGCAGGTCGATCGAGGCGTTGATCCACTGCTTCGACCACTCGAGGCCGTCGGCGATGACGTCCTCGGTGACCTTCGGTGCGCCCTCGCCGTAGAGCGACCAGGTGCGCTCGGTGCCGCCGGCCTCGACCATCATGATGGCGACGTCGCCGTCGGCGAGCCGCCGGCCCGCGACGACCATCTCGAATGTGGACTCGTCGCCCTCCTGGTAGGTGGGGTGCGCGACCCACTCGCCGTCGCGGTGGGCGATGCGCACGGCCCCGATGGGGCCGTTGAACGGGATCCCGGAGACCATGAGCGCGGCCGACGCGCCGTTGATCGACGCGACGTCGTACGGGTTCTCGAGGTCGGCGCCGAGGATGGTGGCGATGACCTGGACCTCGTTGCGGAACCCCTCCGGGAACGACGGGCGCAGCGGCCGGTCGGTGAGGCGGTCGGTCAGGATGGCCTGCTCGCCGGGCCGGCCCTCGCGGCGGAAGAAGGACCCGGGGATCTTCCCCGCCGCGTACATCCGCTCCTCCACGTCGACGGTGAGCGGGAAGAAGTCGATGCCCTCCCGGGGCTTGCTGGTGACCACGGTCGAGAGCAGGGTGGTCCCGCCGAGCTGGACGACGACGGCGCCGTCGGCCAGGGGGGCGAGACGACCGGTCTCGAAGGACAGGACCTTGTCGTCGGGCGACACCGCGCCCGACACTTTGATGGCTGGCACGAGAACGCGCTCCTCTGTTCGGAGCGGCGGTTCCCAGTGGTCAGCGTCCGGACCGGGCCGCACGCGGGCGGCGCCCCGGTCGGGCACTGGCGACTGACAACCGACGCTCAGCTACCGGCGCAGGCCGAGCTTGGCGATGAGCGCCCGGTACCGCTCGACGTCGTTGCGCCGGAGGTAGTCGAGCAACCGACGGCGCCGGCCCACCATCATCAGCAGGCCGCGGCGCGAGTGATGGTCCTTGGTGTGGACCTTCAGGTGCTCCGTCAGGTGGTTGATGCGCTCGGTGAGGAGCGCCACCTGGACCTCGGGAGAGCCGGTGTCGGTCTCGTGGAGGCGGTGCTCGGCGATGGTGGCGGTGGGGTCGGGCATTGCGTGACTCAGACCTGTAGTGAGAAGCCCACGCTACCAGAGGCCGGCGGCGGCGCTCCGAGCGGCGATCACGCCTCGGACCGGCTCGTCGGCGCCGCCGGCCCCGGCGTCGGTCGCCCGAGGGCGCCGCGACCGCGTCCCTCCCCCGCGCCCCCCGCTCCGGGGCGGCCTCAGCGGCCCACGATCGCTCGCGTCGCGTCCACGTCGCGGCGCATCTGGCGGACGAGCGCGTCGACGGAGTCGAAGCGGTCCTCGCCGCGCAGCCGCTCGACGAACCGGACCGCCACGGACTGCCCGATGAGGTCGCCGTCGAAGTCCAGCACGTGCACCTCGAGGACGGACTCGGGGGCGTCCTCGTAGAAGGTGGGGCGCCGCCCGATCGAGATGGCGCCCGGCCGCTCGGCGCCATCCTCGGCCACGAACGTGCCGGCGTAGATCCCGTCGGCGGGACGGCACGACCGGGCCGGCAGGGCGATGTTGGCGGTGGGGAAGTCGAGGGCGCGGCCGCGCCCGTCGCCGGTCACCACCGCGCCGCGCAGCTCGTACGGTCGCGGCGGTCGCCCGAGCATGGCCGCCGCCGCCGCCACGCGACCGTCGGCGAGCAGCCGGCGGATCTCGGTCGACGAGTACGGGGTGGCCTCGGCGTCGCCCTCGACCGGGACGAGCCCGAGCCCGACGACCTCGAAGCCGAGCTCGGCGCCCATCTGCTCGAGCAGCCGCACCGTCCCGTGGCGACGGTGCCCGAAGTGGAAGTCGGAGCCGACGACGACGAGGCGCGCGCCCAGCCTCGCCACGAGCACGTCGCGCACGAAGTCCTCGGCGGTCTCGCGGCTGCGGGCCTCGTCGAAGGCGAGCACGACCGTCGTGTCGAGGTAGCCGGTGGCGGCGAGCAGCTCGAGCTTCTGGTCGAGCGTGGTGAGCAGGCACGGGGCGCTGCCGGGTCGGACCACCTCGGCCGGGTGGCGGTCGAAGGTCAGGCACACCGCCTCCTGCCTGCGGCCGGTCGCCAGCTCCCGCACGAGGCGCAGCACCGCCTGGTGGCCGAGGTGCACCCCGTCGTAAGCGCCGATCGTCACGACCGCGCCGACGCCCGACGGCTCGTACGTGGAGAGGTCGTCGACCCGCATCGGTCAGACCTCCGCGGCCGCGCTCGCCACGACGACGACGGGCTTGAACCCCGCCTTCCGGCGCTCGTACACGGCCAGCAGCGCGCCCGACGGGTCGAGGAGCGCGAACGGGCCGGGCCCGGTGGCGGCGTCGAGCGCCGACTCCGGGAACGTCATGCCGTGCCGCACCGCCCGTCCCTGCTCGGCGTCGACCGGCACCGGGGTGAGGTCCCGCACCGCGGCCGGCGGCGGGAGCAGCGCCCCGCCGGGGTCGGCGGCGACGGCGTCGAGGTCGCGGGCCTCGTCGAGCCCGAACGAGCCGACGCGCAGGCGGCGCAGGGCGTCGAGGTGCGCGCAGCCGCCGAGGGCGGCGCCGAGGTCGGCGGCGAGGGACCGCACGTAGGTGCCGGCGCTGCACTCGACGACGATCTCCGCCACCGGGTAGGGGCCGGGGCGGAAGTCGACGACGTCGAGCCGCTCGATGTGCACTGGACGGGGCGCCCGCTCGACCTCCTCGCCGCGCCGGGCGAGGTCGTGGAGGCGCCGACCGCCGACCCGCAGCGCGCTGACCATCGGCGGCACCTGCTGGGTGTCGCCGAGGAAGCGGCGCGCGGCGTGCTCGACCTGTGGCCGCGTCACCGGCAGCGGGCGACGGTCGAGCACGGCGCCGGACGCGTCCAGCGTGCTCGTGGCCACGCCGAGCACCACCTCGCCGCGGTAGGTCTTCGGGTGGTCCTGGAGGAACCGCAGCAGCCGCGTCACCCGACCGAGGCCGACGAGCAGCACCCCCGTCGCGTCGGGGTCGAGGGTGCCGGCGTGGCCCACCCGGCGCTGCCCGTACACGCGGCGGAGGCGGGCCACGACGTCGTGCGACGTGCAGCCGGCCGGCTTGTCGACCACGACGAGGCCGTCGTGCACCGCTCGAGCCTCGGCTCAGAGGGCAGCGCGGATCCGCGCCACCGTGGTCGGGATGCCGACGTCCGAGGTGAACCCGGCGGCGTACCGGTGGCCGCCGCCCCCGTAGGCCTCGGCGATCCGGCGCACGTCGACGGCGCCGAGCGACCGGAGGCTGACCCGGACCTGGCCGTCGACCTCCTCCTTCAGGACGCACGTGACCTCGGCCTCGGCGGTGCGGCGCAGGATGTCGATGAGGCCCTCGACCTCCTCGATCGTCACCGCGTGTCGCTCGAGCATCTCCTGGGTGACCGCCGTCCACACGAACTGCTGGTCGCGCACGAGCTCGGCGTTCGCGAGCGCGTCCGCGAGCAGCTGCAGGTAGGCGAACCGGTGCTCCTCGAAGAGGGACCGCGACAGCCGGGCCACGGGGACGTCGAACTCGGTGAGCCGCCGCGCCAGGTCGAAGACCTCCGGCGTCGTCGTGTCGTACTGGAACCGTCCCGTGTCGCAGACGATGGCGGCGTAGAGGCACACGGCGGCGTCACGGTCGAGCGGCAGCCGGAGCGTGTCGACGAGGCGGTGCACCACCCAGCCGCTCGCCGCCGCGTCGGGCTCGATGACGTTGATGGTGCCGTAGCGGTCGTTCGAGATGTGGTGGTCGATGACGACGAGCTCCCGGGCCGCCAGGGCCGCGGGCTGGAGGTCGCCGAGGCGGCCGAGCGAGCCGCAGTCGAAGGTGACCATCACGTCGGGGTGCTCGGGGAAGTCCTCCGGCTTCGTGAGCAGCGCGAGCCCCGGCAGCTCCCGGTAGTGGGGCGCGACGACGAACGGGGACGGGAAGGAGGCCAGCACGTCGGCGCCGGCGGCGCGCAGCACGTGGAAGAGCCCGAGCATGGAGCCGAGGGCGTCCCCGTCCGGGTTCACGTGGCAGGCCAGGGCGACCTGGCGGGCGTCGCGGACGGCCGCGGCGGCACGGGTCAGCTCGGCGTCGCTCACGGCGTGTCCTCCCCATCGCCTCCGCCTCGATGGAGCCCGCGGAGGATCTCCTCCACCCGCTGGCCCTGCTCGATGGCGGGGTCGGCTCGGAAGTGCAGACGGGGAACGTACTTCAGGCGCACCTCGCGACCCAGCACCGCGCGGAGGTGGGACGCCGCCGACCGGAGGGCGGCCTGCGGCTCCTCGTCGGGGGCGCCGAGGGCGGCGTAGTACACGATGGCGTGGCGCAGGTCCGGGCTCACGTCGACGCCGGTGAGCGTCACCATGGTCAGGCGCGGGTCGGAGCACCGCTCGAGCTCGTCGGCGAGCGCCTCGCGCACCACCTCGTTGACCCGCAGCGTCCGGGCGTAGCGGCGGCGCGAGCCCGACGGCACGCTCACCACTCCCCCAGCCCGCCGTCGGGCGCGACGAGCTCGGCCCGCTCGACGCGCAGGAGCTCGACGCCGGGGGCCCGGTCGACGAAGCGCTCGACGGTGGCGAGCACCTCCCGCAGGCGGCCGTCGCTGTCGGCGACCGCCGCCACCGCCACCGCGGCGCGCTGCCAGGTGTCCTGGTGGTCCACCTCGGCCACCGACACCCGGAACCGGTGCCGCAGCCCGTCGACGATCGGGCGGACCGCGGCGCGCTTGGTCTTCAGGGACCGGCTCTCGGGGATCCGGAGCTCGAACCGAACCGCCGCCGCGTGCATGGCCACCATTGTGCCGGGCTAGCGTCGCCGTCGATGCGACGGCTGGCGGCGCTCGCGGCGCTCCCCGGCGTCGTCCTCCTCGCTGGCCTCCTCGCCGCCCCGGCCTCGGCCGCCCCCCCGGCCCGGAGCCCGGCCACCGAGGTGTGCGAGCCCATGGTCCGGAACGCGGTGGAGGCGAGCCTCGGGTCGCCGCTCCCCGGGCCGCAGCTCGGGGCGTGGAGCGGGCGCACGTACACGTGCACGTACCCGCTCGGCGGCGGCCAGCTCGTCCTGCGGGTCGACGACCTGCGCACGAAGGGTCGGGCGCGCGCCGCCTACCGGCGGCAGTCGCGGGCCACGAGGGGCCGCACCCGGCTGAACGGCCTCGGCAACGCCGCCTACCAGGCCGGTGACGGGACGCTCGTGGCGCTGAAGGACCAGTTCGTGCTCGCGGTCGACCCGTCGGCGGCGCCGCCCGCCATCCGCAAGGCCGACCTGGCCTTCGCGGCGACGCTGGCGGTGATGGGCTGCTGGGCCGGCGGCACGTAGCCGGTCGCACCCGCCCCCACCCGATGTCGACCGAGCCCTTCTACGGCGAGGACCAGGCCGCGATCCACCACGAGCGGTTCGGCGACCTCGCCGTCCTCGCCGCCGACGTGCTGCTCACCCGCCTGCGCGCGGCCAGGTTCTCGGCCGGCACGGTCGTCGACCTCGGGTGCGGGTCGGGGATCCTGGCCCGGATCGTGAGCGACGCCGGCTACGACGTCGTCGGCGTCGACGTGTCCGCGGCGATGGTGGCGCTGGCGGCGCCGCAGGCCCCGCGCGCGACGTTCGTGCAGGGCACGCTGCTGGACGTGCCCCTGCCCCCGGCGGTCGCGGTCACCGCCGTCGGCGAGGTGCTGAACTACGCCACCGCGCCTCCCGCCGGCCTGGCCGAGCTCGAAGCCATCGTCGAGCGCGTCGCCGGCGTGCTCGCCCCCGGCGGGCTCTTCGTCTTCGACGTCGCCGCGCCGGGTCGCAACGGGCCGACCGGCGTCCGCGAGCGGTTCCACACCCATTCCGACTGGGCGCTGCACGCCCGGGCCGTCGAGAGCCCCGAGGGCGACCGACTCGACCGCGACATCACGATCTTCCGCCGGACCGGCGACGCCGAGTACCGACGCACCGACGAGCACCACGTGCTGCGGCTCTACCGCCCCGACGTCGTCGAGGACGTGCTGGACCGCGCCGGCTTCGCGGTCGAGCGGGGGGCCGTCTACGGGGAGACCACGTCGGCGTCGACGCCCGCCACCGGCTGGGCCGTGTTCGTCGCCCGGTCGCCCGGGCCGACCCGACTCACGGCCGTGCATTGATTCGCGGCCCGCGGTCGGTCAGCGTGGGGTCGTGCTGACCTGGAACGAGTTCGGCGCGGCGCGGCCGGACCTCGCCGAGGCCGGCCGTGCCCTCCTCTACCAGTTCGGCGTGGGGCTGGCCTTCCTCGGCACCGTGCGTCGAGACGGCGGGCCGCGGCTGCACCCGATGTGCCCGGTCGCGGTCGACGAGGGCCTGTTCGGGCTCCTCATCCCCTCCCCGAAGCTCGCCGACCTGCGCCGGGACCCCCGCTGCGCCCTGCACTCGTTCCCGTCGGCGCAGAACGAGGACGCCTTCTACGTGACGGGGCGCGCCGAGGTCCGCGACGACGCCGCGCTGCGGCGGGCGGTGGACCGGGCCTTCCTCACGGAGCGGCACCTCGACGCCGCGCCCCCGGGGTTCGACGAGCAGACCCTCGTCGAGTTCCTCGTCGAGACCTGCCTGCTCACGCGCACGACGGGCCACGGCGACTGGGCGCCGCGCCACGAGGTCTGGCCGGCCTGAGCGCCTGCGCCCGGGCCGGCGCCTCGGTCGCGGGCCGGTGGTCGACGCGGCGGGCTCGCGACGGGCGGTCACCGCAGGGCGCGCTCGAGCTCCTTCAGCTCGTAGGTCTCGATGACGTCGCCGGCCTTGAGGTCCTGGAAGTCGGAGAGCCCGATGCCGCACTCGTAGCCGGCCTGGACCTCGCGCACGTCGTCCTTGAACCGGCGGAGCGACGTGATGGTGCCGTTCCAGATCACCACGCCGTCCCGCAGGAAGCGGACCCTCGAGCCTCGGGTGACGGTCCCGTTGCGCACGTAGCAGCCCGCCACCTTCCCGACCCGCGGCACCGAGAAGACCTCGCGCACCTCGGCGTCGCCGGTGACGACCTCCTCGAACTCGGGCTGCAGCAGCCCGACGAGGGCCGCGGTCACGTCCTCGAGGACCTGGTAGATGACCTCGTAGAGGCGCAGCTCGACGTGCTCGCTCTCGGCGAGCTCGCGGGCCTTGCGGTCAGGCCGGACGTTGAAGCCGATCACGGTGGCGTTCGACACCGCGGCGAGGTTCACGTCGGACTCGGTGATGCCGCCCACGGCGCGGTGCACGAACGAGAGCCGCACCTCCTCGTGGTCCTGGTCGAGCTTGCGGAGCGCGTCGGTCAGCGCCTCGACGGACCCCTGGACGTCGGCCTTCAGGACCAGGTTCAGGGTCGCGACCTCGCCCCGCTGGACCATGGCGAAGATGTCCTCGAGGCGCGCCCCGCCGGCCAGCGTCATCGGGTGAGCCATGCCGGCGACGCGGCGGCGGCGGCCTCGGGCCTCGGCGACGGTCCGGGCCGTCTTCTCGTCGGGCGCCACCCGCAGCTCGTCGCCGGCGAAGGGCACGTCGTCGAGGCCGAGGACCTCGACCGGCATCGACGGGACGGCCTCCTTCACGGTCTGGCCCCGGTCGTCGAACATGGCGCGGACCCGGCCCCAGCCGCTGCCGGCGACGACCGGCTCGGTCACGCGCAGCGTGCCGCGCTCGACGAGCGCGGTGACGACGGTGCCGCGACCCTGCTCGAGGTTCGATTCGAGGACGAACGCGCGCGCCGGCGCCTTCGGGTTGGCGGTGAGCTCCTCGACGTCGGCGACGAGCAGGATGGCCTCGAGGAGGTCGTCGACCCCGCGCCCGGCCGGCGCCGCGACCTCGACCACGATGGTGTCACCGCCCCACTCCTCGGGGACGAGGCCCTGCTCGACGAGCTGCTGGCGGACCCGCTCGGGGTTGGCGTCCTCGCGGTCGACCTTCGTGATCGCGGCGAGGATCGGGACCTCGGCGACGCGGGCGTGGCTGATCGCCTCGACGGTCTGCGGCATGACGCCGTCGTCGGCCGCCACGACCAGCACGACGATGTCGGTCGCCTGGGCGCCGCGCGCGCGCATGGCCGTGAACGCCTCGTGGCCGGGCGTGTCGATGAACGTGATCCGGCGGCCATTGCGGTCGGCCTGGTAGGCGCCGATGTGCTGGGTGATGCCACCGGCCTCGCCGGCGACGACGTTCGTGGCGCGGATGGCGTCGAGCAGGGTGGTCTTGCCGTGGTCGACGTGACCCATGACCGTGACGATCGGCGGCCGCGGCTCGAGGAGCGCCTCGTCGTCCTCCTCCTCGTCGCCGAGGAGCGCCTGCAGCTCGAGCTCCTGCTCCTGACCCGGCTCGACGATCAGCACCTCGGCGCCGAGGGTCTCGGCGATGAGCTCGATCATCTCGTCGGCGAGGGTCTGGGTGCCGGTCACCATCTCGCCGGCGTCGAAGAGCAGCCGCACGAGGTCGGCGGTGTTGCGGTTCAGCTTCGGCGCCAGCTCCTGGATCGTCCCGCCGCGGGGCACGACGATCTCGCCCTCGGGGACGGGGGCGTCGATCGGGGTGAGCGCGGTCGGGGACGCCGGCCCGAGGTCCTCGAAGTCGCGGCGGCGGCGCTTCTTGCGGCGGGGCCGCTGACCCTGGGGGCCGGACCGGCCGCGGCCGGGCGGCCCGCCGCGGCCGCCGGGTCCTCCCGGCCCACCCCCGGGCCCGCCCCGCCCCGGGAAGCCGCCGCCGCCGCCGAAGCGGGGTCGGCTCGGGGCGCCGGCGCCGGGCGCCCGGTCGCCGCCGCCTCGCGGCGGGGCGCCCGAGCTGGGGGTGAAGACGCGGGGGCCGGGGGGCGGCGGCGTGCGCCGGGCCCCGGGGGGCGGCGGGATCGGCTTGCCGGTCGGCGAGCGCAGCTCGGGCGTCGGCGCCGGGCCCGCGGCCGGGCGCGCCCCGATGGGGTCGCGGGGCAGGGACGGCGCCGGCTCGGGGACCCCCGTGGTGGGCCGCACCGGCCGCGGGATCGGCGGGGGCTCGGGGATGCCGCCGGTCGACCGTACGACCCGGTGCGGCGCGGCCGGACGGGGCTCGGGCGCGGGGGCCGGGGTGGGCGGCGCGGCGGGCGCGGGCTCCGGGCGCGGCGGCGGGGTGGGCTCGGGCGCGACCGGTTCCGGCTCGGCGCGGCGGAGGCCCCTCGAGTCGGCCAGCCGGCGGACGCGGTCGGCCATCGGGTCCTCGATGCTCGAGGAGTGGCTCTTGACGCCGATCTTCAGCTCGTCGGCGAGGTCGAGCACCACCTGGTTCTCGACGCCGAGCTCCCGTGCGAGCTCGTAGATCCTGATCTTCTTGGTGGCCAAGGGTTGGGGCTTCCTTCCACGAACGGCCGACGGGGCGGCTCAGCCGCTCAGACCTGCAAGTTTCGCGCGCAGGGCCGTGACGCCCGGCCCGGGCAGCGGGGCCCGCAGCGCGCGGTCGAGGGCGCCGCGGCGGAGGGCGGCGTCGAGGCAGCCGAGCGTGGCCGGCGGCCGGCACAGCCACGCGCCGCGGCCGGGACCGGGGCCGAGGCGCGGTGCGCCGTCGCGGTCGAACGAGACCCGGAGCAGCGCTCGGGCGTCGTCGACGCGGCGGCAGCCCACGCAGGTGCGCCGCGGCTCATGCCGGTTCGTCCGGCACCTCGGCGGCGGGCTCGGCCGGCGCCGACGCTGCGGGCTCGGCCGGCGCGGGGGCGGGCGGCGAGGTCGGCTCGGGCGGTGGCGCCGGCGGGGCCGCGGTGGTGGGCTCGGTGGCGACGGCGACGCCGCCGCTCGGCGGCGCCGGGGACGCGTAGCCGGCCTCGGCGGCCGAGATGGCGTCGCCCCCCTCGGCCGGCTGCCAGAGCAGCTCGCCGCTGGGGCCCTGCACCCACTCCCCCTCGGCGTACTCGACGCCGCCGCCGGCCTCCTCCTCCTGGAGCTGGGTCTCGCTCTTGATGTCGACCCGCCACCCGGTGAGCCGCGCCGCCAGCCGGGCGTTCTGGCCCTCCTTCCCGATGGCGAGGGACAGCTGGAAGTCGGGGACGATCACCTCGGCGGTGCCGGTGTCCTCGTGGATCCGGACCTCGCGGACCCGGGCCGGGGCCAGCGCCTTCAGCACGAACTCGGAGGGGCTGTCGGTGTACGGGACGATGTCGACCTTCTCGCCGCGCAGCTCGTTCACGACCATCCGGACGCGAGACCCCCGGGCGCCCACGCAGGCGCCGACCGGGTCGACGTTCGGGTCGTTCGAGGCCACCGCGATCTTCGTGCGGTGCCCCGGCTCGCGCGCGATGGCTCGGATCTCGACCACGCCGTCGACGATCTCGGGCACCTCGAGCTCGAAGAGCCGCTTCACGAGCCCGGGGTGCGTGCGCGACACCACGATCTGGGGGCCCTTCGCGGTCTTGCGGACCTCGACGATGTACGCCTTCAGCCGGCTGCCGTGCTCGTAGCGCTCGTTCTGCACCTGCTCGGCCTGCGGCAGGAGGGCCTCGACCCGGCCCAGGTCGAGCAGCGTGTACCGCTGGTCCGTCTGCTGGATGATGCCGGTGACGAGCTCGCCTTCCTTGCCCGCGTACTCCTCGTACTTGCTCTCGCGCTCGACGTCGCGGATGCGCTGGAGGATCACCTGCTTGGCGGTCTGGGCCGCGATCCGACCGAAGTCGCTCGGGGTGTCGTCCCACTCGCGGACGACCTGGCCCTCCTCGTCGAGCTCCTGGGCGATGACGCGGATGTCCCCGGTCTCGACGTCGATCTCGACGAGGGCCTCCTCGGCCGCGCTCGGCATGCGCTTGTACGCGGTCACGAGGGCGTTGGCGAGCGCCTCGAGCATGATCTCGATCGAGATCCCCTTCTCGCGCTCGATGTTCTCGAGCGCCTCCATCATCTCGGAGTTCATCGCGAGGCCACCTGCCGGGCGCGGCGTCGACCGGGCTTGGCCGGCGCGCCCCACTCGAAGACGGTGCGGGCCTGGCTGACGGCGTCGTAGCCGAGGCGCTCGGGGCCGGTGTCGAACTCGACCTCGATCCCGTCGCCGTCGGCGGCCACGAGGACCCCGCGCCGGCGCAGCCCGGCGCCGTCGGCCCGCGTCTTCACCGAGACGGTGCTGCCGACGGCGCGCTGGAAGTGGGTGGGCGTGCGCAGCCGGCGCTCGAGGCCGGGGCTCGTGACCTCGAGGGTGTACGGCCCGGGACACGCGCGCTGCACCGCGGGGTCGGCGTCGAGCACGGTGGACAGCGCCTGGCTGGCGGCGGCGATGGTGTCGAGGTCGACGCCGCCGGCGCGGTCCACGGTGACGCGGACGGTGCGGGCCCGGTGGGGGCCGGTGGCCTCGACGTCGTAGAGGTCGAGTCCGAGCGCGGCGACGACGGGCTCGACCGCAGCCGCGACCGTCTCCTGGTCCGCCATCGCTCGCCTGCTCCCATCACGAAAAAACGTGGCCTCACGGCCACGTTCGCCGGCGACCCGAGGCCGCTCTCCAACCGGAACAACCCGAAAGGATACCAGGTCGTTGCCGGTTGTTCGCCCACGGCGCGTGGCGTCTCGGCGTGGTCCCGCCCCGCCGCCGAGCTCGAGGCCGCGGGTCCACGGTTCGGGTCTCGAACCCGGGCCGGGCGCATCCCCGCTCGGGGCGAGGGGGTGTCGGGGCGCCCCGAAGGGTCGACGGCCGGCGGAGCGGACGCGCGCCGCGGTCGCTCAGACCCCGAAGACCGTCCGCAGCTCGACCGGCACCGGGGTCTCGAGCTGGCCGTAGGTGCACGAGCGCGGGTCCCGGTCCGGCCGCCAGCGCACGAACCGGGCCGTGTGGCGGAAGCGGTCGCCCTGGAGGTGCTCGTACGCGACCTCGGCGACGAGCTCGGGTCGCAGCGCCTCCCAGGACAGGTCCTTGCTCGCGTTCCAGCGGCTCGGGGCACCGGGCATGCGGGTCGACGCCCCGTCGACGCCGCCCCAGTCGCGCCACGGATGGTTGGCGAGCGCGTCGTCGCGGTACGGGGCCACCTCGTCGGCCAGGCGGGCGCGCAGCGGCGCCGCGAAGCTGCTGGCCACGCCGACGTGGTGCAGGTTGCCGTCGTCGTCGTAGAGGCCGAGCAGCAGCGAGCCGACGCCGCGTCCGTCCTTGTGGGTCCGGAAGCCGGCGACGACGCAGTCCGCGGTGCGCTGGTGCTTCACCTTCACCATCGTGCGCTCGCCCTCCCGGTAGGGGGCGTCGAGCGGCTTGGCGACGACGCCGTCGAGTCCGGCCCCCTCGAACTCGTCGAACCACCGCGCCGCCACGGCGAGCTCGGTGGTGGCCGGCGTCACGTGGACCGGGGGCGCGTCGGCGACGACCCGCTCGAGCCGGGCCCGCCGCGCCGCGAACGGGCGCTCGCGGAGGTCCTCGTCGCCGTCGGCGAGCAGGTCGAAGGCGACGAAGCTGGCCGGGGTCTCGGCCGCGAGCTTGGCGACGCGGCTGGCGGCGGGGTGGATCCGCAGCGACAGGAGGTCGAAGTCGAGCCCGTCGGGCGTGGCGATCACGAGCTCGCCGTCGACGACGGCGCGAGGGGGCAGCGCGGCCTGGAGCGGCTCGATGATCTCGGGGAAGTAGCGGTTCAGCGGCCGCTCGTTGCGGCTGCCGAGCTCGACCTCGTCGCCGTCCCGGAAGACGATGCAGCGGAACCCGTCCCACTTTGGCTCGTACGAGTAGCCGGTCCCGTTCGGCAGCTCGCGGGCAAGGGTGGCCAGCATCGGTGACACCGGGGGCGAGACGGGCAGGCGCACGGGCGCACCCTGCCACGTCGGGGTCGCCCCCGCGGATCAGGCGAGGGCGGCGACGACGGCGTCGAGGGCCAGCTCGTCCTCGACGCCGGTGGCCCGAACCCGCCGCTCGGCGACGCCGCGCCCGACGCTCTTGGCCCCGACGGTGAGGCGGACGGGCATGCCGAGGAGGTCGGCGTCGGCGAAC
>DASZJD010000065.1 GCA_035948415.1 Acidimicrobiia bacterium
GGTGGCGGGATCCGGATGACGCAGCTGTCTTCACCGCGACGGATCTCGTAGATCTCGTTCTGGCTCCCGCCCGAGAGGAAGCGGTGGTCGATCGGCTCGCCCTTGCCGGGCAAGCCGTTCTCATCCATCCACGATGCCAGCCGATCGAAGTCCATCATCCTTCCCCGCTTGCGCCCGAGACGCCCGCCGAAGCTCGGGCGAGCGGCTCCATCTTCTTCGGTCTCTGCTCCGGGGGCCAATTTGCCGACGGGTGGCCGAGGCGGCCCCGTCACCGGCGCGCGCGAAACGCCTCGCGGCGCGCGCCGACCGACCGCGGGAGCAACCTCGTCAGGCGCGCGCGGCGGGTCCGCGGGGGACGTCACGGAAGGCGAGGTCCCGGTCGGAGGCCGGCTCCCGTGGCATCCCGAGGACGCGCTCGCTCACGACGTTGCGCGCCATCTCGAGCGTGCCGCCCGCGATCGCCGCCACCTGGCGGATGAGGAACTCGACACCGCTCCGCGCCGTGGCGCCGTCCTCGGCGCGCCACGCTCCTCCCGCCGCCCCGGCCACCTCGAAGCCGATCGTGGTCAGACGGTTGATCGCGACCCCTCGGAAGAGGCGAGCGATGGACGCGGCCTGGTCCGACATGTGGCCCGACATCACACCGTGCCCGATCCGCTGGTGCAGCTGCGCGGTGACGAGCTCGAGCATCTGGCCCTCGCCGATCAGGTCACGGGCGCTCGGGTCGTCGAGCCGGCCCGCGTCCCGAGCGATGGCGAGAAGCTCCTGGGGGTCCGTCCGGGCATAGCCCCCCGTCGGCGGCTGGCTGATGAACACCGAGTTCTGCGCCGTTGCCATGCGCTCGTGGAACATCCAGCCGATGCCCACGGTCCACCCGTCATCCACGCCTCCGACTCGGTCGCCGTCCGGGACCCGGAGGTCGGTCATGAACTCCTGACAGAACTCCTTGCTGCCGTTCAGCATCTCGATTCGGTGCACCTCGATGCCGGGCTGGTCGATCGGGAAGATGAACACCGTCAGCCCGCGGTGCTTGGGCACCTCCCAGTTCGTGCGCGCCAGACACAACGCCCAGTCGGACCACCAGGCGCCTGTGGTCCAGACCTTCGAGCCGTTGACCACCCATTCGTCGCCGTCGCGAACGGCGGTCGTCGTCGCGCCCGCGACGTCCGACCCGCCACCCGGCTCGGAGAGGAACTGCACCCAGATCTCCTCGCCCCGGAGGATCGAAGGGATGTGCCGCCGCTTCTGCTCCTCGGTCCCGAACTCAAGGAGTACGGGGAGGCACGGCGCCATCGTCGGGGACTGCAGCCGGGCCGCGAACTCGTACCCGACGAGCTCCTCGTTCAGCACTGCCTGGTGGGCCGGTGTCAGCCCCTGGCCGCCGTACTCGCGCGGGACGCAGATCCCGGCCAGCCCGGCGTCGAAGAGCATGCGTTGGATCTGTCGATCGCGGGTGACGAGCGCCAGCTCCTCCTCGTCGTCCATGCCGCCGCGCACGAACGTGGTCATGTCGCTGAGCGACACGGGCCGCAGGTTGGCGGCGATCCACCCGCTCGCCCGCCGGCGGAAGCGCTCGAGGTCCTCGATGACCGCCTCTCGCGTGTCGAGGGTGCTCACGCGGCCCGCACCCGTTCCTCGAGGATGGCGGCGAGGCGCTGACGATGGTCGGCGGGGGTCCCGCACAGCGTGCGGTTCATCGTGACGCGGCGGAGGAAGAGGTGGAGGTCGTGGTCGAACGTGACGCCGATCCCGCCGTGGATCTGGACGCAGTCCTGCACGAGCTCGGAGCCGTACTGTCCGACGAAGGCCTTGGCCGCGCTCGCCAGCTCCGCGGCATCCGGCGTCCGGTCCGCGGTGGCCGTGGCGGCCGCGTCGGCGATCGCGTGGCTCGCCTCGAGCCACGCCTTCATGTCCGCGAACCGGTGCTTGAGCTCCTGGTACGACGCGAGGGGGCGACCGAACGAGTAGCGCTCGAAGGCCCACTCCACGGTGAGGTCGAAGGCGCTCTGCATCGCGCCGACGGCTTCGGCGCAGAGCAGCACGGCGGTGAGCTGCACCTGACGCTCGACCTGCTCGGCCGCCGCGCCGACCTCGCCGATTACCGCGTCGGCCGGCACGTGGACGTCGTCGAAGCTGACCATCGCGAAGCGGCGGGTCAGGTCGACGCTCTCCATCGGCTGGACCGTGACGCCCCGGACGTCCGACGGGACGAGCAGCTGGGTGAGGCCGGGACCGGTCCGACCCGTGATCAACAGGTGGCCGGCCTGCGCGGCCGACTCGACCGGACGCTTGATGCCGTTCAGCACGACGTCGGAGCCGTCGACTCGGGCCTCGAGGGTGATGTCCCCGAGGCGGTCGTGGGGCGGCGGCTCGCCGAAGCACCAGGACGCGACGCCGTCCCCCGACATCAGCGCAGCTAACACGCTCGCCTGGGCGTCGGTGTCGTCGAGCGCGGCGACCACGACGTTGGTGGCGAGCGGCCCGGGTGCCGCGTGACGCCCGAACTCGTACGCCACGAGGCTGAGATCGACCACGCCCTGACCGCTGATGCTCCCGCCGCCGCGCTCCTCGCTCGCCAGCAGCGACGTCCATCCCAGCTCGGCCCCCCGCCGCCAGTACTCGGGGTCGTAGCCGGCGGGGTCGTCGCGGAGCGCCCGGAGCTCCGCCGCCGGCACCTGGTCCTCGAGGAACCGGGCCGTGGTCTGGCGGAAGAACTCCTGGTCGGCGGTCAGCTCCAGTCGCATCTCAGCGCACCGTCCGGAAGAAGGCTCGGAGGTCCTCGACGAACAGCGCCGGCTGCTCCATGGCGGCGAAGTGGCCGCCGCGGGGCATGTCGGCCCAGTAGGTCACGTTGTAGCGCCGTTCGACCCACGCCCGCGGGAACCGCAGGACCTCCTTCGGGTAGCGCGCCACCCCGGTGGGAACCCCGACGTACCCCGGCCCCGAGTTCGGGCCCGCATGCTGGTTCTCCCAGTACAGCCGCATCGAAGGCGTGATCGTCTGCGTGACCCAGTACACCATCACGTTGGTGATGAGCTGGTCCCGTGTGAAGACGCTCTCGGGATGGCCGTCACAGTCACTCCAGGCCCGGAACTTCTCCACGATCCACGCCAGCAGCCCGGCGGGGGAGTCGTTGAGCCCGACGCCGAGGGTCTGTGGCTTCGTGCCCTGCTCGAGGGCGTAGCCGGCCTCCTCGCGCTGGAACTCCTGGATGGCGGCCAGATCGGCGGCATCCTGCTCGCCGAGCTGCACGGGGTCGTCTGGCCGCTGGCCGATCGGCATGTTGAGGTGGATGGCCGCGCAGTGCTCGGGGTCGAGGGCGCCGAGCCGCGTCGCCACCTGGGCGCCCCAGTCGCCGCCCTGCGCGCCGTACCGCGGGTAGCCGAGGCGGTCCATGAGCTCGATGAACGCCCGTGCGATCCGCGGCACGTCCCAGCCCCGGGAGCGGGTCGGCTCCGAGAACCCATAGCCGGGCAGCGAGGGGGCGACGACGTGGAACGCGTCGGCCTCGGCGCCTCCGTGAGCCTCGGGCTCGGTGAGCGGGCGGATGACGTCGAGGAACTCCACGACGGACCCGGGCCACCCGTGGGTGATGAGCAGCGGGAGCGCGCCCTCGTGGGGTGAGCGGGCGTGGATGAAGTGGATCGACTGGTCGTCGATGCGGGTTCGGAAGTGGTCGAGCTCGTTGAGCCGCGCCTCGTGGGCTCGCCAGTCGTACGTCTGGCGCCAGTGCTCCACCAGTTCGCCGAGGTAGTCGAGCGGGATCCCGTACTCCCAGCCGGTGCCCTCGATCTGGTCCGGCCAGCGGACATGGGTGAGCCGACGATCCAGGTCGTGCAGCACCGAGTCGTCGACGTGGACCTGGAAGCTCTCGATCACGGGATGACGACGGGTAGCGTCTCCCATCCCCGAACGGTCGAGGTGGGTGCCAGCCGGGCGTTGTCCGTGTCGACGTCCCGCTCGGGCGACCGCTGCAGCACCTCGTCGAGCACCCGATCATTCCGACGAGCGAGCGCCGCGCCCGGGCAGCGGTGAGTGCCGTCTCCAAACGTCAGGTGCTGGCCGACGTCCAGGCCGATGACGAAGCGGTACACCGGCGCTTCTTCGCGCCGTCGGCGGAACACCGGGTAGGGATCGGCGGCGATGTCGACGTCAGATGGGTCGTAGACGACCTCCCGTTCCGTGGCGATGGTCATGGCAACCCTTCGCTCAGGTCATCTCGGGCTGTCGGCCCGGCCGGGTCACGTCGGTGACGGCCTGCGAGCCGTCGCGGCGTATCGGCGTGCCATTGACGAGCACGTGGCGGATGCCGCTTGGCTCCTCGGCCGTGAGACGCTCGCCGTCGGCCGGGAAGTCGCGGACCCGCCGCGTCGGTCCCGGCGCGACGGTGTCCGGGTCGAAGACGCAGATGTCGGCCCAGTTGCCCGGGCGGAGGTAGCCGCGGCGGGCGAAGGCGAAGATGTCGGCCGGTTCCCCCGTCAGCTTCCGGACCGCCTGCTCCACGGGCATGATCTGGCGCTCGCGCACCCACCGGCCGAGCAGGTCGGTGGGGAGCGGGGCGTCGCACAGCTGGTCCACGTGCGCACCGGCGTCGGAGAGGCCGAGGGCCACGTGCTCGTGCGTGAGCAGCTTGGCGACCTCGTCGGTGTCGTCGTTGGCGATGTAGGCGCGGAAGCGCGTCGCGAGGTCTTCGGTGACCGACAGCTCGCACAGCACGTCGAGGGGGCTGGAGCTGCGCTCGCGGGCCAGATCGGTGACCCGCCGACCGACCAGCTCGGGGAACCGCTCCGACTCGGACACCTCGTAGGTCTCCCATCGTGGCCTCATGTGCGCGTGCTCGAGGTCGGCGGCGGCGCGCGCCCGCCACTCGGGATCGCGGTAGGCGGCGAGGCGTGCGTCGCGGGTGCCGGCCAGCAGCTCGCCGAACACCGAGCCGGTATTGAGGTTGTACGGGTCGGCGAGGGTGAACTGCATCGTGAGGGGCCGGGGCGTGACCTGGGGCCACACGTCGGCGCCGCGAGCCAGCCCCTGCTCGTGGAGCGCCACCGGCTCGAGGTGCCGTCCTCCTGGCGCGGCGAACAGCGGGTAGGTGAAGGGCCGACCGACGCGCGGCTGCCACTCGTAGACGTCGGCGTAGCTGCACTGGGGGCCCGGCGTGATGAGCACCATGCCCTTGCCGGTCGAACCGGCGGCGAGGAAGAGGGCCTCGACCTCGTCGGGCTCGGCGAACCGGCTCGGGACCGGCTTCCCGTCGACGCCGCGGTGCGCGTAGGAGAAGCTCGTCGAGAAGCCGGCTGCGCCGGCGGCGATGGCTTCGCGGAGCAGCTGGCACATCCGGTCGATCTCGTCGGCCGTCGCGGCGCGCTCGTAGGCGGCGTCGCCCATCACGTAAAGCCGCAGGGGGGAGTGACCGGCGTAGGCGGTGAAGTTCAGGACGGTGCCTCGTCGGCCGACCGCTTCGAGGTATTCGGGGAACGTCTCGAACTCCCACGGGACGCCGGCGTTCAGGGTGGCCGGGTCCATGTCTTCGACGTTCTCGAGCGTGTGGACGATCATGTCGTGGTGCTCGGGGCGGGTCGGCGCGATCGCGAAGCCGCAGTTGCCCGCGACCACGGTGGTCACGCCGTGGTACGAGGACGGCCTCAGCGCCGGGTCCCAGAACACCTGCGCGTCGTAGTGCGTGTGGATGTCGATGAAGCCCGGGGCGACGATGCACTCCGACGCGTCGAGCTCGACGTCTCCACGGAGGTTGGGTCCGATCTCCCGGATGAGACCGTTCGCGATCGCCACGTCGGCGCGCCGCCCGGGCTCGCCGGTCCCGTCGACGACGGTTCCTGCCCGGATGACGAGCTCAGCCGACATGGGAGCTCCCGTTCGGCGGCAGGGGCATGAGCGTCCCGCTCCTCGTCTTAGGCATAGAGCATGAACTCGAGAAGGTTCCCGTCCGGGTCGCGGACGTAGACGCTGGTTGCCGGGGCTCGGCGTCCGCCTTCACGGTCGACCGGGCCCTCCTCGATCGCCGCGCCGGCTCGCTGCAGCTGCGCCTGCAGGTCGTGGGCCGACCCGTCCCAGACGAAGCACAGGTCGCCGCACGGTGGCTGCGCCGCTGGCGCGCGCAAGTTGAAGCCGCGCTGCTGCCACGTCTCCGGCCGGTGCAGGTTGATCATCTGGTTGGATCCGACGTAGACGGAGACGACGTGGGGTTTCTCGGACACGTCGAAGCCGAGCGAGCGGTAGAAGGCGACCATGGCGTCGACGCGCTGCATCGGCAGCGAGACGTGATCGAATCCGGTGACCGCGCCCGTGCGCTCAGGACCCATCGGCAAAGCGGTACAGCTGGGCGCAGTTGGTCGCGGTGATCTTGCGGCGATCGGCGTCGGGCAGGGCGCCGAGCGTCTCGGCGATCGCCTGTCGCGAGTTGGGGAAGGTGCTATCGGTGTGCGGGTAGTCCGAGGCCCACATGCAGCAGTCGGCCCCGAGTAACGGGATGAGCTGCGCCCCGAGCGCGTCCTCTTCGAACGTGGCCAGCACCTGGCGGCGGAACAGGTCGCTCGGCGGCGTCGACGGCGAGTAGTCCAGTTTGTCGCGGAGGTTGCGCCACTCCAGGTCCATCCGGGCCAGGAAGTAGGGGAGCCACCCGATGCCGGATTCGGCCAGCACGAGCCTCAGCCCTGGGTGCCGCTCGAGGGCCCCGCAGAAGACCATGGTCGCCAACGGCTCGTCGAGCTGGAGGGGCAGGACGGTGGCGAACGCGGCCGACTTCCACTTGCCCAGCCGGTAGCTGAGGTTCGACCAGGTGCCGTCCTTCAGGTGGAAGCTGATGGGCACGCCGGCGTGCTCGGCCGCCGCCCACAGCCGGTCCCACGCCGGGTCGCCGAGGTCGATGGCGAAGACGTCCACGATCGCCCCCCGGTGCCCCCGCTCGGCGCAGCGCTCGAGTTCGGCGACGGCGGCGTCGGGGGAGTGCCCGGGCAGGAAGGCGAGGATGCACAGCCGTTCGGGGTCGACCGCGTTGAACTCCTCGACGGCCCAGTCGTTCCAGGCGCCGTAGCAGGCGTCCTGCAGCGCCGGGTCCTCGATTGGGAAGCCGAGGGCGAGCGGTCCGTAGATCACCGAGGCCCGGAGGCCGTCGCGGTCCATGTCCTCGAGCCGGAGCTTGGGGGTGCCGGCGCGGTAGCCGTCGTCCTCGATGCCGGCGCGGCCGATGGCGCTGAAGGCCTTCGCGGCGGCGCTCCGACGGGAGATCCCGCTGCGGCCGAGTACGCGGTCTTCGGACACCCAGAGGGCCTCGCCGTCGCGGTCGACGACGTGAGGGCCGCGCTCGGTCTGGGCGCGGGGGAGGCGGGTCCGCCAGACGTCGCGTGGCACGGCGGACAGGTCGAGGTGGTCGTCGCACGAGTAGACCTCGGTCGCCGGGTCCACGCTCGTCATTTCTTCGCCGTCGCGCGCGCCAGGACCTCCCGGCCCCGGGCGGCCGGCGGCCCGGCCGTCGTCCCGCCGTCGATGGGCAGGACGATCCCGGTGACCTGCGCGGCGCGGTCGCTGGCGAGGTAGAGCACCGCGTTCGCCACGTCGCGGGGCGATCCGATCCGCTGGAGCGGCTGCATCCGACGGACGATCTCGGCCTGGTCGTAGTTGGCGTTGATCGCGGTCGGGATGTGGGCCGGGGCGATGCAGTTCACCCGGATCCCGTGCTCGGCGAGGTCGATGGCGATGCACCGGGTGAAGTGGATCACGGCCGCCTTGGCGGCACGGTACGTGGTCACGCCGGCACCGGCGTTGATCCCACCGATCGAGGTGGTGTTGATGATGACGCCGCCGCCGTTCTCCGCCATGTGCCGGGCGGCGCACTGACTGCCGATCATGACGCCGAAGAGGTTCACGGCCATCACGCGCTCGAAGCTCCGGAGGTCGTCGGCCAGGAAGCGGCGGAACGAGTCGCCGATCCCGGCGTTGTTGAACATGATGTGGAGGCCGCCGAACCGTGTGACCGCGAAGTCGACGAGCCCCTCGACCGCGTCGCGGTCGGCGACGTCGGTGCGGTGAAACGCGGCCGCGGGGCCGAGATCCGCGGCGGCCCGCTCGCCGGCCGACGCGTCGACATCGGCGAGGACGACGTTGGCGCCCTCCTGGACGAAGAGCTCGGCGGTGGCGCGGCCGAATGCCCCTGCGCCTCCGGTGATGACCGCGACCTTCTCGGCGAGCTCCTGGCCCACCGGTCAGCCCTCCCCGCGCACGGTCAGTCCTCTTCGATCCAGAACTCGGGCGTGGTGTCGATGCCGTGGCGTGCGAAGACGGTGTCGATCGCCGCGAGGTCATCGTCGCTGATCGACCAGCCCACCGCCCCGACGTTGTCCTCGACCTCGGCGACGTTGCGGCAGCCGACGAGGGCGGTGCTGATCGCGGGATGGCTGATCGCCCAGCGGAGCGCGAGCTGCGGCAGGCTCTTCCCGTGTCGGGCGGCGATGCCCTTGAGCTCCTCCACGGCCCGGACGTTTCGGGGGAACGTCTCTGGCCCGAACAGCGCCTCGAACATCTTGATCGAGCCCATCTTCCCTCGCCGGGACCGCCAGTCCGCGGCACCGAAGTCCATGTCCTCGGTGAAGGTGCCGGTCAGCAGCCCGAAGCACAGCGATCCGTACGCCATGTAGCCGATGCCGTGCTCCTGGCAGTAGGGCAGGATCTCGCGTTGCATCCGCCGGTCGAACATGTTCCAGCCGTACTGGACCACGTCGATGCGCCGGGTGCGCATGCACCGCTGGATCTCCTCGAGCTTGAAGTTCGAAAGACCCACGAAGCGGACCTTCCCGTCGCTGACGACCTTCTCGAGGGCCTCCATCGTCTCCTCGAACGGGGTGAGACGGTCGGGCCAGTGCACGAGGTAGACGTCGACCCAGTCGGTGCCCAGGTTCTGCAGGCTCTTGTCGATCGAGGCGAAGACGCGCTCGCGGCTGCTGTCACGCAGGTTCGGTTTGTCGCGGTAGTTCATGCCGAACTTCGTGACGATGATGGCCTCGTCGCGCCGCGGTCCAAGGGCCTGCCCGAGTGCCCGCTCGGAGGCGCCCATGCCGTAGCCCTCGGCCGTGTCGAAGCAGTTGACGCCGAGGTCGAGCGCCCGGTCCACGGCGCGGGCGAACTCGGCCTGCTCGACGTCCCCGTAGCCGCCGCCCACCTCCCAGCAGCCGAAGCCGACGGCCGAGACCTCCAGCCCCGTCCGCCCGAATGGCCGATGCTCCACGGCGCGGCTTCCCCCGTCGCTGGCGTCGAGCGTGCCGCTCAACTAACACTAGTGTCATCGCACGCTAGCACCGGTTGGCGAAGAGGCGCCCAGCCCGGTCCTCTCCACAGCCCGGTTACTAACGGTAGTGTCACCGACGATGGTTGCATCCCGAACGGCTCCCGAGCGCGACCCGATCCGCCGCGGTGCCGACGCCCGCCCCGCGGGCGGGGCGCCGGTCGTTCGCCGGCCGCCATTCTCCGACAACCCCGAGGTCGGGGCCAGAGGCCAGCGCACCCAGCAGCGCATCCTCGACGCGGCCCTCCGGGTCTTCGGCGAGCGCGGATACCACCGGGCCAGCATCGAACGGATCGCGAGGCTCGGTGGCTGCTCGCGGGTGTCCTTCTACCAGTACTTCGCCAGCAAGGAAGACGTCTTCCGGCATCTCGCGACCCAGGTGGCGCGCCAGATCGGAGCCCTGACCGAATCGCTGGACCAGCTCACGCCGGACCGAGACGGGTGGACGACCCTGCGGGGGTGGGTCTCCCGCTACACCGAGACGCACAGCCGCTACGAGCCGGTGTTTCACGCGTACGAGACCGACGAGGTCCTCGCCAGGATCGCGGCTCGGACCGGCGCCGACGTCGTCCTCGGGATCAACTCCCGGCTGGTCACGTCGACGCTGCCGCCCCGGCAGCTCGAGCCGGTCATCCGGCTGCTCCTGGAGTGCCTGAACCACACGCTCGGCGTCGCGGGCGTCCTCCGTTCAGTCACGCCGACCGACTACCCGACCGACCGCCTCGACGAGGTCATCACCGACGTCCTGCACCGGACGCTCTTCGGATTGATCCGCGACGTGAACGTGCACCCGGCCGCGGGGCCGGCCCCGGCGACGCTCGAGATCGGCCCCGAGATGCGGGCCTGGCTCCAGGAGGACGACGCACCCGACCGCGTCGGGTCGGACAACCGGGCCTTCACGGCCCTCTTGGCCGCGGGCCGCGACGTGTTCGTCCGCCGCGGGTACCACAACACCCGCGTCGACGACCTCGTCGAAGCGGCCGGGGTGTCGCACGGCGCCTTCTACCGGTACTTCCGCAACAAGGATCAGCTCGCCCGCATCCTCACGACGCGCGCCCTGAGGGTCGGCGGTGCCGCGCTCGTCGACATCCCCGTAGCGTCCACTGTCGACGAAGTGGGACGCGGTGGCATCCGCTCCTGGCTGCGGCGCTACAACGCGGCCGAGGTCGAGGAGGCGGGGATGCTGCGGGTCTGGGTCGACGCCGCCCTCCAGGACCCCGTCCTCCGGGCCGAGTCCGCGCCACCGCTTGACTGGGGACGACGGCGGATGTCCCGGTACCTGCGCCCGCGGGAGTTCGGTGATCCGGACCTGGACGCGGTCGTGATGGTGGCCCTGCTCGGCGTGTTCGGCGTCCGGCCGCGCGCGACCGAGGAGGTCGACGCCGCCGCGCACATCATCGAGCGAGGACTCCTGGGCCGGTGAGCGCGAGAGAGGAGCGATCGTGAGCACGTCTGCCCCGAGCACGCCGGACTACGACTCCATCGACTTCTTTCGGGCTCGACCCCTCTACCAGGACCCGTACCCGTACCACGAGTACCTCCGAGCGCATGGTCCGGTGTGGCGCGAGCCGCATCACGGCGTGGTCATGGTGACCGGGTACGACGAGGCCCTCGAGGTGTACACGAACCCCGAGGTCTTCTCGTCGTGCAACACGGTCGCGGGGCCTTTCACGCGGTTCCCAGAGCCGCTCGAGGGTGACGACATCAGCGAGATCATCGAGGAGCACCGCGACATGCTCCCGTTCAGCGACCAGCTGCCGTCGTTCGATCCGCCGAAGCACACCGCGCAGCGCGGGCTCCTCATGCGGCTCATCACGCCGAAGCGGCTGCGGGAGAACGAAGAGTTCATGTGGCGGCTGGCCGATCGTCAGATCGACGAGTTCATCTCGCGCGGTGAGTGCGAGTTCGTCCACGACTACGCCAGCCCCTTCACCCTCCTGGTGATCGCCGACCTGCTCGGTGTCCCCGAGGCTGACCACGAGCAGTTCCGCCGTGAGCTCCAGGGCGAGGCCCACGAGCGGCACTTCGGGTCGGCCGCCGACGGCATGGTGGCCCACAAGCCCCTGGAGTTCCTCTACGCCCGGTTCACCGCGTACATCGAGGACCGACGACGCGAGCCGCGCAACGACGTCATGACCGAGCTGGCGACGGCCACGTTCCCCGACGGCTCGTTGCCGCCGGTCGACGACGTGATGCGCATCGCGTCGAACCTCTTTGCCGCCGGACAGGAGACGACCGCCCGCATGCTCGGCACCGCGTTGCGCCTGATCGCCGAGCAGCCCGAGCTCCAAGCGCGGCTGCGCGACGACCGGGCGGTGATCCCGCGGTTCATCGAGGAGTGCGTGCGGATCGAGAGCCCGCTCCAGGGCCAGTTCCGGCTGGCCCGGGTGCCCACCCGGGTCGGGGAGCTGGACGTCCCCGCCGGCACGAGCGTGTTTCTCATGCCGGGGGCGGCGAACCGTGACCCGCGCCAGTTCGACCAACCGAACGAGATCCGCCTCGACCGTCCGAACGGGCGTCAGCACATCGGGTTCGGGTTCGGGATCCATACCTGCGCCGGCGCGCCGCTTGCCCGGGCCGAGGGAAAGGTCAGCCTGGAGCGCCTCCTCCACCGCCTGACCGACATCCGCGTCTCGGAGGCGGCGCACGGCCCGGCGGGTGCCCGCCGCTACGAGTACACGCCGATCTACCTCATGCGCGGGCTCGAGCGCCTGCACCTGGAATTCACCCCCATCGGCTGACCGAGAGGTTCGACGTGGCGATCACGCTGAAGCGCGCCGGGCTCTACATCGACGGCGCATGGCTCGATGCCTCGAGCGACGAGGAGCTCGAGGTCATCAACCCCGCGACCGAGGAGGTCATCGCCCTGGTGCCCCAGGCCTCGATCGTCGACGTCGACCGGGCCATCGCCGCCGCGCGCCGCGCCTTCGACGAAGGGCCGTGGCCCCGCATGTCGCCGCGCGAGCGGTCCGACGCGCTGCTGCGGTTCATCCAGGCGATCGCGGACCGGCGAGCCGAGCTGGTCGACCTGATCATCGCCGAGGCGGGCGCGGCCCGTCCGATCGCGGAGGCGCTCCAGTTCGACACGCCGCTGCGGTTCGCGTACTGGTTCGCCGAGCGCGCCGCGACGTTCCCCTACGAGGAGCCCCTGCCGCCGCAGGTCAGCCCGAGGGGTCTCGGTCAGGGCGTGATCCTGAAGGAGCCCGTGGGCGTGGTGGCGGCGATCACGGCGTTCAACTACCCGATGTACCTGAACCTGGCCAAGGTCGTGCCCGCGCTCGCGGTCGGGAACACGGTGGTGCTGAAGCCCTCGCCCTACACGCCGCTCGAGGCTTTGGTGCTCGGTGAGACCGCCGACGCCGCGGGCCTTCCGTCCGGCGCGCTGAACGTCGTGACCGGTGGTGCCCCGGAGAGCGAGCACCTCACGACCCACCCCGATGTCGACATGGTGAGCTTCACCGGCTCGGACTTCGTCGGCAAGCAGATCATGCGCCAAGCCGCCGACGGGCTGAAGAAGGTGCTCCTCGAGCTCGGCGGCAAGTCCCCGAACATCGTCTTCGCCGGCTCCGACGTCGGGAGGTTCGCCGCCGCGGCGTCGTATGCGTTCACGATCCACGCCGGACAGGGCTGCGCGCTCCCGACCCGCATCCTCGCCGAGCGCGCCGTGTACGACGACGTCGTCGCGGCGCTCACGTCGGCGCTCGCCAAGGTGAAGGTCGGTGACCCGGCCGAGCCGACGGTGACGATGGGACCGCTGATCCGGGAGGCGCAGCGCGAGCGCGTCGAGCGCTTCGTGGCCAGCGGCACCGCCGAGGGTGCCCGCCTCGCGTGCGGCGGGGGTCGGCCCGCCGACCTGTCCCGCGGGTTCTTCGTGGAGCCCACGCTGTTCGCCGACGTGGAGAGCTCGATGACCGTGGCGCAGGACGAGATCTTCGGCCCGGTCGGCGTCGTGATCCCCTTCGACGGCGAGGACGAGGCGGTCGCGATCGCGAACGACACCCGCTACGGGTTGGCGGCGTCGATCTGGCACCCGAAGCCGGCGCGGGCGTTCGAGCTCGCCAAGCGGGTGCGAGCGGGGACGGTCACCATCAACGGGGGAGGCGGCGGCCCGAGCCCGTGGGCGCCCTTCGGCGGGTACAAGCAGTCGGGGATCGGCCGGGAGTTCGGCGACTACGGGATGCTGGAGTTCACCCAGCTCAAGACGGTGTCGTGGGCCGCCGGACGACCATGACGACCGTCGTGGACGCACACGGTGCGGACCACGACATCGCGCCGGGCCCGGGCGGCGGCCAGGGCCTCGACGAGCGCTTCCGCGAGGAGCTGCGCGGCTGGCTGGCTGCCCACCCACCGCCCGCAGTCGACGTGCCCTCCACCCGCGAGGAGGCCGAGACCCTGCGCGCATGGCAGCGGACACTGCACGCGGGGCGGTGGGTCGGCATCCACTGGCCGGCGGAGTACGGGGGGCGCGGCGCGTCGTTGGCGGAGGTCGCGATCTACAACGAGGTGCTCGCCCGCGCGGGCGCGCCGCCGATCCTCGGGCGCGCCGGCGTGACCCTGGTCGGGCCCACGCTTACGGCCCACGGCACCGAGGAGCAGCGAGCGCGGTGGATGCCGCGGATCCTCTCGGGTGACGATGTCTGGTGCCAGCTGTTCAGCGAGCCCGAGGCCGGGAGCGACCTCGCGTCGCTGTCGACCCGCGCCGAGAAGCGCGCCGACGCCTACGTCGTGTCGGGTCAGAAGGTCTGGTCGTCGCACGCGCGGTGGGCGAACTGGGGGATCGGGTTGGTGCGGACGGACCCGTCGGCCCCCCGGCACCGGGGCATCTCCATGCTCGCGATCCCGATGGACGCGGAGGGCGTCGAGGTTCGCCCGCTCCGCCAGCTCACCGGTGACCGCGAGTTCAGCGAGGTGTTCCTGGACGCGGTTGAGGTCCCGGCCGCGAACCTGATCGGCCCCGAGCACGACGGATGGCGGGTCGCCAACACCACGCTCGCCAACGAACGGGGGGCGTCGTTCGTGTGGAAGGAGCAGGTGCTCCATGAGGTGGCGATCCATCAGCTCCAGCGGACCTGTGCTGATCGAGGCGTCCTGCACGATCCGTTGGTCCGCCAACGGCTGACCCAGGCGTGGATCGACGTCCAGATCTTCCGTCTGCACAACGAGCGGACGCTCTCGCGGCTGACCCGCGGCGAGGAGGTCGGCGCCGAATCGAGCCTCGTGAAGCTGTTCTGGGCCGGGATGAGCCAGCGGCTCGCCGAGTCGGCCGTGTCGGTGCTCGGCCCCGCCTCGCTGCTCCTGCCCGAGGACGGTGGCGCCATCGACGAGGGACGGTGGGTTCGGGCCCTGCTCGCCGCCCGCGCCAACTCAATCCAGGGCGGGACCAGCGAGATCCAGCGCAACATCATCGGGGAGCGCCTCCTCGGCCTGCCTCGGGAGCCCCCCGCGCCATGACGGTGGACGTCGATCCGCGCGACCTCGTCGACCCCGCGCGCTTCGGGCGCCAGGGGTACCCGCACGCGCTGTGGAGCAGGCTGCGGGCCGATGCCCCCGTCGCCTACTTCGAGGCGCCGGGCTACGAGCCGTTCTGGGCGATCACGAAGCACGCGGACGTCCTGGAGATTGCCAAGCAGCCCGAGCGATTCGCGAGCGGGCAGGGCATCGCCCTGCGCCGCGCCGGGGAGGTCGTGCCGCCGACCGACCTCGTCGTGCTCCTCGACCCGCCCCGCCACGGACCCATGCGCCGCGTCGCGAACTCGCGCTTCACACCCCGGGCCGTGCGGGCGCAGCGGGAGCACGTCGACCAAATCGCGCACGAGGTCCTCGACGCCGCGGCACCCCCCGCAGCCTCGGGGGAGCTCGACTTCGTGGAGCGCGTGGCGGCGCCTTTCCCGCTCGCGGTCGTGGCGTGGATCCTTGGTGTGCCGCGTGAGGACTGGCAGCTGCTGTTCCGCTGGAGCAACGAGGTCATCGGCAAGGAGGACCCGGAGTATCGACGCCCGGGCGAGTCGCCCGGGCGGACGATCAAGCGCGCCCGGGGCGAGATCCACGCCTACTTCCAGCGACTCATCGAGGAGCGTCGCGGGCACCTCGAGGAGGACCTCACGAGCCAGCTGATCCGCGCCGACATCGACGGAGCGCCGCTCACCTCCGAGCAGCTCGTCCTGTACTGCGAGCTCATCGTCGAGGCCGGCAACGAGACCACCCGCAACGCCATCAGTGGCGGCCTCCTCGCGTTCGCGCAGCACCCGGACCAGTGGCAGCGGCTGCGCGAGCATCCCGACCTGCTGCCCACCGCGGTCGACGAGATCCTCCGGTGGGTCAGCCCGATCAGCCACTTCACCCGCACGGCTACCGAGGACTACGAGTTGCGCGAGCAGAAGATCCGCGCCGGTCAGCAGGTAGCGCTGTACTTCGCGTCGGCGAACCGTGACGAGGAGATCTTCGACGACCCTTTCACCTTCCGCGTCGACCGCCGGCCCAACCCCCATCTCGCCTTCGGCTTTGGCGAGCACTTCTGCATGGGTGCCCACATCGCACGGGTCGAGATCGAGACGATCTACCGTCAGCTCCTCGAGCGCCTGGAGGAGTTCGAGGTCGCGGGACCCGTCGAGCGGCTCAGCTCCATCACCAACGGAAGCATCAAGCGTCTCCCGCTCCGGTATCGCATGGCGTGACGCTTCCGAACCTGACGCGCTCCGCGGCATCGCGGTGGGGACGCCGGGTGGTCAGCGTCCCGGCAGCCGGCGAGCAGCTCCGGTTCTGGAGCCAGACCTCGCCGACCTCGCCCGGCGCGCCGTCACGGTCCGGCCGGGAGCACGACCTCGGGGAGCGGATGGCGGTACAGGGCCGCGGCGTTCCCGCAGCACATGGCCCGCAGCTCTGCAGGGCGCACGTGGCCCCAGGCCTTCTCGATGACGAGCTGGGTGTCGGGCCACGTCGTGTCGCCGTGGGGGTAGTCGACCTCGACCATGATGTTCTCGACCCCGATGCGATGGCGGGTGTCGATCGTCGAGGGATCCTCGAGCGTGCAGAACCAGAAGTTGCGCCGCAGCACGTCGGAGGGCCGCTCGTCCCAGCCGAGGCCGTAGCTCGAGCGATCGACGATGTAGTCGAGCCGGTCGAGCAGCATGGCGACCCAGCCGATCCCGCCTTCGCTCATCGCGATCTTGAGATTCGGGTGCGCGGCCGGGTACCCCGACCAGAGCCACTCGGCGCACGCCCCGAGCGCCAGCTGACCAAAGAGCGTGGCGCTGAGCTGCTGAGACGGCGCACCCGGGGGTGCCGCGTGGACGCCCGAGCTGCCGACGTGGAGGGAGATCACCGTGTCGGTCTCGACGCACGCCGCGATGATCGGATCCCAGTGGTCGCGCTGCCACAGCGAGGGCAGGTCGATCGCGTGCGGCCGTTCGGGCAACGTCACGGACCGGAAGCCGCGCTCGGCGTTGCGGCGGATCTCGTCGGCGGCGAGCTGCGGGTTGGCGAGGTAGGTGATCCCCAGCGGGATGACGCGATCCGGGTGCCGCTCGTACCACTCCTCGTACAGCCAGTCGTTCCAGGCCCTCGTGCAGGCCAGCCCCAGGTCGGGGTCGGAGGCGTTGAAGAACACCCGGCCGCAGAACCCGGTGATCTGTGACGGGAAGTTCACCGACGCCCAGACCCCGTTGATGTCCATGTCCCGCACGCGCGCGTCGATGTCGTAACAGCCTGGGCGCATCTGGTCGAACCGGAAGGGCTCGAGCTTCACGGTCTCGGGCCGGCGGCCGGCGACGGCGTTCATCCCGACCTGGGTGTACCGCTGATCTTCGAACTCCCAGACCTGGTGGCCTCTCGGCGTCTCGACGATGCGGGGCGCCCCGTCTTGGAGCGTCGCCGGCAGGCGCCCCTCAAAGGTGTGGGGCGGCTCGACGACGTGATCGTCGACCGAGATCACCGTGTACTGCACCTCGCGGGGAGCGGGCTCGGGGAGGAACAGCTGGTCGGGGGCTGGCACTGGGTCCCTGTTCGACGGCACGTCGCTGTGGTCAAGGCTATGACACGAATGTTAGAAACGCACGTAGGACACGCGAGGAGTTCCCGTGACGAGGCCCTCGCGCTCGAACGCGAGGTTGCCGACGAGTGGCGAGAGGCAGGAGGCGGACCACGCCGGCTCAGGACGACGCCACCTCCAGCAACGCATTCGCCACCGCCTGGGGCTCGCTGATCATCAAGTCGTGGCCGGTGTCGATGTCCCAGAGCCGACCTTCGGCGCGCGCGGCCTCTATCAGCTTGGGATCTCGGGTCGCCAGGGTCGACGTGCACACGATGTGGTAGCGGGGGATCGACCACAGCGCGTCCTCGTTGGTGAGCTCGAGCTTCTGCTCGAAGCACCGCCACGGGTGGGGGGTCAGCCGCTGCTGCATCCAGGCGATGTCGTCGGGGTCGGTCACGCCGTAGTTCGGCAGCGGTTCCGATCCCGGGAAGAGCACGAGCTCGACGCCGTTGACCACCTTCCCTGTCGGTCGAGCTGCCTCGATATACGGCCCGGCGACGTCGACGAGCGACTGGTGGTTCACCGGGTTGGCCGCGTCCAGGTACACGAGGTGGCCGACCCGGTCGACCGCTCGATCAGCCACGCCCGTGATCACCATGCCGCCGTAGCTGTGCCCTACGAGGATGACGTCTCGGAGGTCCTCGTAGTGCAGCACCGCCACGATGTCGCGGATGTGGAGATCGAGGTCCACGGAGGGGCTCACGAGGTGGGATCGCTCGCCGACCCCGGTCATCGTCGGTGCGTGCACCTCGTGCCCCGCCCGACGGAGAAGCGGCGCGACCTTCCCGTAGCACCATCCGCCGTGCGCGCCCCCGTGGACCAGAACGTACGTCGCCATGTCGTTGCCTCCAGGGAGCGCTCGAGCCCGGGCGGGGCATGACAGTATGACGGAACTGTTAGAAGCATGAGGAGCGAAGCGCCGTGAGCCTGAGCGAGCTGTTCCACGTCGGCGTCGTCGTGCCCGACCTCGACGCAGCCCGCGCGCGCTTCACCGAGCTGCTCGGGGCCCGTTGGGGCCCAGTGCTCGAGAACGACATCGAGATCCGTGATGCCGACGGCAACGACCTCGTCGTGCCAAACCGCATCTGCTACTCGACCGAGCCGCCGTACTTCGAGCTGATCCACGAAGTGCCGAACACTCCATGGGTGTGCAACGAACACTCGAACCTGCACCACGTCGGCTTCTTCTCGGACGCGCTCGCCGCCGATTCCGATGGCCTTCGCGCCGCCGCGTGCCCACGTGAGCTCCTCGACGGCCATGGCTCGGCGGCACCGTCTCGCTTCACGTATCACCGCGACGACCTCGGCGTCCGCATCGAGCTCGTGAACGCCGAGCTTCGCGGTCTGATGGAGCAGCACGTGTTTCGCCTGCCCGACGAGCGCGCTCGCCAGTAGCATCCGCCGTCCATCATGAGAACCGTGGTGCTCGGAGCGTCAAGCGGCTTGGGACGCTGCATCGGCGTCGATCGGGGCAAGCGGGGCGACGGCGTCGCCCTGCTCGCTCGCCGGCGGGAGCGTCTCGCCGGCGCGGCGGACGAAGCCGGCCCGAACGCGGTCTCGATCCCCTGCGACGTCACTCACGAATCGCGATGCCGAACCGCGATCGAGCAGGCGGCCACGAAGCTCGGCGGCATCGACGCGCTCGTGTACGCGCCCGGGATCGGGCCGCTTGCGGCCGTCGAGAGCGTCG
>DASZJD010000066.1 GCA_035948415.1 Acidimicrobiia bacterium
GACGTCGACGAGGGTGACGTCGGCGTCCTGGAGCGACGGGGTGTTGGCAAAGTCGGAGAGGAGCCGCGGGGTCCAGTGCGTGCTCCCGCCGCCGACGATCGTGACGCGAGGGGTCATGGTTCCTCCGCCGGCGACCCTAGACCGCGGCGGCGGGTCGACAGCCGAAGCCGTGGACGGGGTCGCGGCCCGGCGGGCGGCCGCCTCGCCGCGCCCGCACGGCCGATCGCCAGGGGTTAGGAGGGGGCGACGAGGTCGGCGTAGCCGGGATGCTCGTCGATGAACCGGGCGATGAAGGGGCACCGCGGGGTGACGGACAGCCCACGGGCCCGGGCGTCGTCGAGCACGAAGGCGGCGAGCTGGCTGGCGACGCCGTGGCCCTGCGCCGACGGGTCCGTCTCGGTGTGGGTGAACACGATCCGGCCCGGCTCGAGCCGGTACCGGACGTGCCCGACGAGGCGGTCTCCGATCCGGGCCTCGTAGCGGTGCGCGTCGGGATGGTCCGTCACCCGCACCGGCTCCGGCGCGCTCGTCACGCCCACTCCGGCCCCGACCTCCGTCGACCCACGCCGGCGACGATAGGGCCGTCGCCCATCCCGTCGTGACGGGACGGTCGCCGACGCAGACAGGCCGGATCGGCGCGCCCTCGGAGCAGACTGGCGGCATGGCCGACCCCGACGACGCGCCCGCTCCGGCTCGGGCGCGGCTCGCCGACGTGGCCGTGAGCGCCGCCGGCGAGACCGCGGGCGCGACGAGCGGGGACGAGCACCGAGCCCGTGGCGACGGCGCCGGCGCCAGCCGACCGCGGTGGCGGTGGCCCCGACGCATCGTCGTCGTCGCGCTGCTCGGCGGGGCCGGGTACGGCGCGTTCACCCGCCGCCACGAGCTGGCGCGGGCCGCCCGGCTGCTGGCCCACCTGGGCTGGGGCTGGCTGCTCGTCGCGATCGTGTTCGAAGCGGCGTCCCTCGTCGCCTTCGCCCGTCTGCAGCGCTGGCTGCTGGCCGCCGGCGGCGTTCGGGTGGGACCGGGCACGATGCTCGAGATCGTGCTCGCCGGCAACGCCCTCTCGATGTCGCTGCCCGGCGGCGCCGCCTGGGCCGCGGCGTGGGCCTTCGGTCAGCTCCGGCGCCGGAACGTCGACCGCGTGCTGGCCGCGTGGGTCGTGCTGATGGCGGGCGCGCTCGCGAGTTTCGCGCTCTTCCTCCTGTTCGTTGTCGGGGCCCTCCTCGCGGGGTCGGAAGGACCGGTGGCGTCGCTGCGCTGGGTCGGCGTGGCCCTGGCCACCATCCCCGCTGTGGTCGTCGCAGTCGCCGTGCTCGCACGCCGCGCGCCACGCGTGCGAGCGGGCCTGCGCGCCACGTGGCGGTTCGCGACCCGTCACACCGGCGGCGCGCGCGTGGGGGCTGCCGCCGAGCGCCTCGCGGCGCGGGTGCGAGCGGTGCAGCCGACGACGGCGGCGTGGGCCGAGGCGTTCGGCCTCGCCATGGTGAACTGGCTCGCGACGTGCGCCTGCCTCGTGGCCTGCATCTGGGCGGTGCACGGGTCGGTGCCGTGGCACGGCATCCTCGTGGCCTTCGCGGCCGCGCAGGTCTTCGCGAGCATCCCGATCACGCCGGGTGGGATCGGGATCGTCGAGGGCGGCCTGACCGCGCTGCTCGTCGCCTACGGCATGCCCACCCAGGTCGCCCTGGCCGCGGTGCTGCTGTTCCGGGCCGTGAGCTTCTGGGCGTTGGTGCCGATCGGCTGGGGCGTGTGGGGGTCGCTCGAGCTCGGTGCCCGCGGGCGCGCCCGCGCGCACCCGTGGGCCGTGCACCGGCACGGCGACGGCGCGGCGCCGGCGCCGGCGCGCCAGGCACCGGACCGGATCCTGCCCCCGCGCCCCTGCGATGGGTGCGAGCAGCAGGCCGCACCGGGCGCGCGACCCCGCCGGCCCGCGGCTACGGCGCGACGGCGTTGAGGTCGGCGAAGCCCGACGGGACGTGGCGACCGATGGCGGCGTGCTCGAAGATCCCCCACCCGGTCTGGTCGTCGAAGGTCGCCCGGGCCAGGTGGTCGGCGATCGAGAATGCGGCCCGCCCGGCCACCGCCGGGTCGTGGTGGTCGTACACCGACCCCTCGACCCAGTGCTCCCCCTTCCAGACGCCGTGGGTCCACTCCGGGTCGGCGCCGTACCCGCAGCCGACGTTCAGGGGGATGCCGAGCAGCGGCTCGATCTCGAGGGTGCCGGTCTTGCCGTCCCGGGTCGTGAGCTCCATCGAGGCGTGCGTGGGCTTCCGGCTGCCCGACTCGTAGTGGATGTCGGGCAACGGCCAGCCCAGCTGCTCGGGTGGCCGCCCCGTCGCGGCCGGGAACACCCGCACGGCGAAGTTCGTGTTGCGCAAACCCTGCGGGTCCTCCTCGAGGATCACGTGCAGCGCGAAGTCGTCGAAGCGCAGCGGGATCCAGCACCACCACATCCCGCCGAACTCGCGGGGCTTGCCGACGGGCTCCGGCTCGCCGACCGGGCGGATGCCCCACGAACGGTCGCGGGTCGCGGTGAACCGGTCCGGTGTCACCGCGATCCGCTCGCCCTCGACGCGCAGCTCGCCCTCCCAGGTGCCGACGCCCGCGAACCGAGACGCGTCGAGCAGGATGCGGTCGCCCTGCCGGCGCACGTGCTGAGGCTCGGAGATCGGCCCGTACTCCGAGCGGTAGCGCAGGTCGAGCCCGAGGCCGTGGTCGTCGGCGTCGCAGACGACGCGCAGCTCCCGGAACGGCTCGATCACCTCGATGCGATAGGGCCCGACCTCCTGCTTGGTCTTGTCGTCGGGCCGGACGCCGGAGGTGCGCACGGCCCACTGCCGGTCACCACGCCGCACGGTCGCGTAGGCGTCGATGACGCCGAGGTTCGGGTACACGCCGAGGCCGGTGATGAAGTAGGCGTCGGCGTCGTGGTCGATGCCCTGGTAGATGCAGCGGTCGTAGCAGTTGCGATCGCTCGTGGTGACGTACCGCATGGGCAGCGGCGCCTGGTGGATCGGGAGCTCGTCGAGCGGGTCGAACTCGAGCACGGGGCACCTCGCGGGCTCGGGGGTGGTGGCGCGAGAACGTACCCGAGCCGCCCACCGCGGACCGTCGCCCCGCCCGCGCCGAGCTCGTCCCCGACCGTCACCGCCGGCCGGTCCGGCGACGACCGGCGGTGAGGCCCGGGATCGGTCAGCGCAGCTGCCCGAGGTAGAAGCGCGTGCCCTGGTCGTCAGCGCACGTCGAGGAGACGCCGTAGGGCAGGACCTCGGGGTCGGTGGCGGTCCCGCCGGCGGCACGGACCCGGTCGACGGCGGCGGCGATGTCGTCGACCCGGTACATCGGCACCCCGGTCGCGACGTCGTGGCCGCCGTGCATTCCCACCATCGGGATGACGTCGTCGACCTGCCACCCGTCCTCGACCCGGCCGGGCGCGAACCGCCACCCGAGCACCGAGCCGTAGAAGGAGCGGGCGGCGGCGGCGTCCACCACCTCCATCGTCACGTAGGCCAGGTCCCCGTGCCGGGTGCGGTTCGGCGGGCCGGGCTCGGCGCCCACCCCGCCGGGGGGCTCGTACACGGCGAACCGGACGCCCTGGTCGTCGACGCACTCGGCGAGGAGCCCGTACGGCTCCTGGCTCGGCTCGGTGGCGGTCCCGCCCGAGGCCCGCACCCGAGCCGCCGCCTCCTGCACGTCCTGCACGGCGAAGCAGAGGAAGAGGGTGCTGCGCAGCTCGCCGCCCCACAGCCCGTGATGGAGGCTCTGGCCTTCGACCTGGCGGCCTTCGGGTCCGCTGCCCGCGGCGTATCGCCAGCCGAGCACGGTGGCGAAGAAGACGGAGGCGCGCGCGACGTCGGGCACCCACAGCGACACGTAGCCGAGGTCGCCGTGCCGCGGGCCGACCGGGGTCGGCGCACCCATGATCATCCAGCGGTGACCGAACGGGTCTCGGATCACGCCGTTGCGCCCGTACTCGAAGTCGGCCGCGGCGCGTTCGAGCGTGGCGCCGGCGGCGACGGCGCGGTCGATCAGCGCGTCGACGTCGGTGACGTGCAGGTGGATCGTGACCGGGACTCCCTGATCGAGCGCGGGCGCGACGACGCCGATCTCGGGGTACTCGTCGGACAGCATGACGGGGGCCCCGCCGATCTCGAGCTCGGCGTGGCCAACCCGCCCGTCGGGCATGACGATTGGCTCGCCCCGGCGGCGAGCCCCGAAGGCCTCGGCGTACCAGTCGAGGGCGCGGGTCGCTCCGGCCACGGCGAGGTACGGCGTGATGACCGCCGGCGCGGCCGTTGTCGTGGGGTCGGGCTCGAGCGTGAGTGTCGACACGGTGACTCCTGTCGGGAGGGCGAGGGCCCGCTCGAGGCGAGCCCGCAGGCGGGCGGTGAACGACGGGTCCGGGTCCACGGGCGTGATCGGCGTGCGCAGCGCCTCGAACGGGTCAGGCATCGCGCCCCTCCTCGTCGGTGTAGGCGCGCCGGAACGCGGAGCGGGCCCGCACGAGCAGGGCCTCGGTGGCGTGCACCGTGCGCGCGAGATGCGTCGCGACCTCGGGCACGGGGAGGTCGTCGAGGTAGCGGAGCGTCAGCGCGGCACGGTGCTGGGGCGCGAGCCGATCGAGGGTCTGTCGCGCCCGCACGGCGTCGAGGTGGGCGTCCCACGGGTCCTCCGAGGGGGCCGCCTCGTCGCGAACGGCGCGCAGGCTGCGCTCCTCGCGACCTTGGCGCCGCCAGTGGTCGACGAGCTTGTGGCGCGCCACGCCGATGATCCAGGGCATGCTCATCGGCGGGGGGTCCTGCCGCCGGATCGCGTCGGCGGCGGCGAGGAACGTCTCGGCGGTGAGGTCCTCGGCCAGCGCCGCCCCGCCGCAGCGAGCGACGAGGTAGCCGTACACGGGCGCCAACGCGGTGTCGTAGAAGGCGAGGAGGCTCCCCGGGGCGTCGGCCCGGGCGCTCGACTGCTCGCTCACGTCCCTATCGTCGTCCGGGGACGCAGTCCTCCGACGGGCGACCGGCGGCTTTTTCGGGGGCAGGTCCGAGCGGCCGGCGGACGCCTCGATGCTCCCCGGGCGGCTCGGCGGCCCGGCGCCGAGGCCCAGCGTCGTCCCCGACGCGGTCGGGCTGGGCAGTGACGGGTATCACACCGGCGCGTGCTGACGCCGGGCGACGGCGGCGACGACGCCGGCGTGGGCCCGCTCGACGTCGGCGCGGTCGTTGGCCTCCTCGATCGCCGCGTACGCGGCGCGCAGGATCATGTCCGCCTGCCGCTGGACGACCGCGCGTTGGTCGTCGTCGATGGTCGCGTCGGCGATTCGGCTGAGGCTGTCGAGCTGGCGGATGCCAACCGCGGGCATGCCCCGGCCGGCCTGCCGGATCTTGTCGAAGGCCCGGTTCACGAGGCGGTCGTACGGGACCGTGACCTCGATGAGTCGAACCCGGCCGCCCCGATCGCGGAAGACCCCATCGCGGAGGGGCTGGGCCGACACGCGGGTGAGGCCGTCCGTGAGCCAGTCGATGCAGGTCAAGGCGGTGAAGGTGTCGTTCACCGCGGGCGAGAGGGCACGGATGGCGATCTCGACCAGCTGGTCGATGGCGAACTGCGGGTCTTGGCGCAAGGTTCGGTGCGAGCCGGTCACGTGGGCACGCGCCAGGCCGTCCGCGACCGCCGGCGCCGAGGCGGCCGGCCACACCACCGCGAGGGGACGGCCCCGGATGATGAAGTGCCCGGGCCGGTACGCGAGCTGGACGATCGCGTCCGAGTCGCCGGCGATCTGCACGAGGCGGTGGTGACCGATGGCCTGCAGGTAACCGCTGGACGGCGCGGGAATGCCGACGCCCTCGCGCTCGAGCCGCTCGGCGAGCGCCCCGACCGCCGGTCCCGCCGGCGGCGACGCGGCCGCGAGGCCGCGGTCGGCGTGGAGCTCGTCGATGGCGTGGTGGAAGTCCCGGGCGATCGCGTGGACGACGTCGGTGAGCTGGATCGTCTGGGAGACGTGATGGATGAAGTAGATGAGGACGCCGAGGTCGACGACGAGGAGGACCAGGGCGGCGGTCACCGAGATGTGTGGCACGAAGGTCGCGCCGCCGGTCGAGTTCACCGAGCCGAGGGCCAAGACGCTGAACACGAAGGTGGCGACGAAGGTCCCGAGGGTCAGCTGGGTACCGAGGTCGCGGATGAAGTTGCGGAGCATCCGGGGGCCGAACTGCGTGGACGCCAGCTGCAGGGCCAGGATCGTGATGGAGAAGACCACGCCGACGACGGTGATGACGGCGGCGGCGATGGCCGTGAGGAGCGTTCGGGCCGCGTCGGGCCCGCCGGTGTTCACCCACGACGGCAGGCTGAAGGCGTGGGCGTGGACGGCGCGGTCGAGACCGTAGGTGAGCCCGAACAGCGCGGCCGCGGCCACGACGAGGAGGCTCGGGACGAACCAGAGGTTCGTGCGGAGGGCGTCGCGCCGCCAGCCCGGGATGTGGACGCGGGCTCTGTCCATCAGACCTGGGTGCTGCACGGGATCCTCCGGCGCGTCGACATTGCGCCGACCAGACTTCCCGGCTCGCCGCCAGCACTTTAGCCGGCGGCGACCTCGGACGATGGAAGCCGCGCCTGGTTCGCCGCCGTCCACGGATTGGACCTCGAATCAGGGAATGTGCGTGCCCGAGATGGCTCGCCGGACCGGCAGATCAGCGGCCCTGCAGCCGGTAGCCGCGGCCGCGGATCCGGTGGACCGACAGGCCGACCTCGCGCAGCCGCGTCCGCAGGTGCGTCATGGCGGTGCGCAGCGACCGCGCCGCGCCCGACCCGAGCTCGCCCCGGTCCTCCAGCAGCTCGTCGGCGACGACCTCGCCGAAGTGGTCGGTCAGCGCGGCGGCCAGCCGCGCCTCGAGGGGCAACAGGTGGACGGGCGCGCCGCGGTAGTGGAGGCAGCCGCTGGCGTCCACGAAGGGCGGGGCCTGATGCGCGCTGGCTCGGCGCTCAAGTGCGGCAAGCCGGCCGTCGAGGTCCCGCTCGCCGCCCGGGATCCGGACCCAGTCAGCGAGGCAGCTCGTGAGCTCGGGTGGGTCGTCGTCGCCGAAGACAAGGTAGAGGATCGCCACGCCCGCGCCCGTGAGCCGCGCGGCCTTGGCCCGCTCGTCCGGCCAGCGGACCACGACGACCTCGGCCAGGGTGCTCGGGAGCGGCAGGTCGCCGGGCGGGGGCGGATCGGGCTTCGCGGCCATCATCCCGGTTGGCGAACGGGTCCTAGTGGACGCTGTCGAGCGCCAGGTTGAGGTCCAGCACGTTGATCGTCTGCTCGCCGAGCACGCCCCAGGGCCGGCTGTTTGTGTGGTCGCCGATCAGCGTGAGGACTCGCGACTTGGGGAGGTGCCGAGCGTCGGCGACCCGCTGGGCCTGCAGCTCGGCGTTGGCCACCGAGATGTCGGGGTCGAGGCCGGAGTTCGAGGCCGTCACGGCGTCGACCGGGACCGAGATCTTTTCGCCGAGGTTGTTGAGCTGCCGGTAGGCGCTGAGGCGCTCGGGCACGGTGTTCGAGGAGCAGGCGTAGGTGCCGTCGCTGTTCTTGGCGTACTTCTGGCCCGGAGTCGGGCTCGTCACCGGGTTGCCCTGCTTGTCCGTCGGCACGCAGTACGGGTCCGACGGGTTCGCGAAGGGGTTCGTCTTCGACGGGTTCCCCGCGAGGTCGACGGTGTTGAACCCGGGGATGAAGCCGACCAGCCTCGGGTCGCCGGGCCCGAAGTTCGTCGCGCCCGACGCGCCGCAGGTGGTCGAGGTCGGCGGGCACGTGGCGCCGGTCGGGTCGTACCCGCTAAGGCCCGAAGCCGAGGGCCGCGGCTGGAAGTACCGAGGGTCGGGGTTGCCGTGCTGGTCCACGAAGTTCTGGCCGATCAGCGCCGAGCCCACGACCTTGCCGTGGCGCGTGATCAGCGAGCCGTTCGACCGGTACGGGAACGCCGCCCGGCTGACCCCGGTCACGACGAGCGGGTAGGCCACGCCCGTCAGCACAGCGAGGACGAGGGTGAGCAGGGCGGCCGGGAGGATCTGGCGGCGCATCAGCGCATCCCCAGGGCCGCGACGAGGAGGTCGATGAGCTTGATCCCGATGAACGGCGCGATGAGCCCGCCGACGCCGTAGATGAGGATGTTCCGGCGCAGGATCGCCGAGGCGCCCATCGCCTTGAACTTCACGCCGCGCAACGCCAGCGGGATCAGGACGACGATGATGAGGGCGTTGAAGATGACCGCCGACAGGATCGCCGAGTGTGGGGTGTCAAGGCTCATGATGTTCAGCGTGCTGAGGGCTGGGAACACGCCGACGAACATCGCCGGGATGATCGCGAAGTACTTCGCGACGTCGTTCGCGATCGAGAACGTGGTGAGAGATCCGCGGGTTATGAGCAGCTGCTTGCCGACTTCGACAACGTCCATGAGCTTCGTCGGGTCGGAGTCGAGGTCGACCATGTTCCCGGCCTCTTTGGCCGCCTGGGTGCCGGTGTTCATGGCCACCCCGACGTCCGCCTGCGCGAGGGCGGGCGCGTCGTTCGTGCCGTCCCCGGTCATGGCGACCAGGTTCCCGCCGGCCTGCTCGGCGCGGATGCGGGCCATCTTGTCCTCGGGCGTCGCCTCGGCCATGAAGTCGTCGACGCCGGCCTCCTTGGCGATGGCGGCCGCGGTGAGCGGGTTGTCGCCGGTGATCATCACGGTGCGGATGCCGAGGGCCCGCATCTCGGCGAAGCGCTCGGAGATGCCGGTCTTGACCGTGTCCTTGAGGTGGATGACCCCGAGTGTCTGTGACCCCTCCGCCACCACCAGCGGCGTGCCGCCGTCCTGGGCGATCCGCTCGACGATGGGGGCCAGGTCGGGGGGAACCTGGCCCCCTCGCTCCTCCACCCAGTGCCGCACGGCGTCGGCGGCACCCTTGCGGATGGAGCGACTGCCCCACTCGATCCCGGACATCCGCGTCTGCGCGGTGAAGGGGACGAGCTCGGCGTCGGGCATGTCGACCGCCGTGAGCCCGTACCGGCTCTCCGCGAGCCCGACGATCGAGCGGCCCTCCGGGGTCTCGTCGGCGAGCGAGCTCAGCAGGACGACGTTCGCCAGCTCGGCCTCGTCGTGGCCGCCGACGGGGAGGAACTCGGAGGCCATGCGGTTGCCGTAGGTGATGGTGCCGGTCTTGTCGAGCAGCAGGGTCGACACGTCTCCGGCCGCCTCGACCGCCCGGCCCGACATGGCCAGCACGTTGCGCCGGACCAGGCGGTCCATCCCGGCGATGCCGATCGCCGAGAGCAGTGCGCCGATCGTGGTCGGCGCCAGGCACACCAGCAGTCCGACCAGCACGATGATCGACTGCTCGGCGTTCGAGTAGATCGCGTACGGCTGGAGCGTCACCACGGCCAGGATGAACACCAGCGTCAGCCCGACCAGCAGGATGTTCAGGGCGATCTCGTTCGGGGTCTTCTGGCGGTCGGCGCCTTCGACCAGGGCGATCATCCGGTCGATGAAGGTCTCGCCGGGCGCGGCGGTGATGCGCACCACGATCCGGTCGGACAGCACCTTCGTGCCGCCGGTCACCGCCGAACGGTCACCGCCGGACTCCCGGATGACGGGGGCCGATTCGCCGGTGATCGCCGACTCGTCGATGGCGGCGATGCCCTCTACGACGTCGCCGTCGCCGGGCACGGTCATCCCGGCGGTGACCTCGACGAGGTCGCCGATGCTGAGGTCGGTGGACGGGATCTCCTTCGTCGAGCCGTCGTCCCGGAGGACGTGGGCCATCGTCTCTCGGCGGGTGCGGCGGAGCGTGTCGGCTTGCGCCTTGCCGCGTCCTTCGGCCAGGGCCTCGGCGAAGTTCGCGAACAGGACGGTGAACCAGAGCCACAGGGAGACCAGACCGCCGAACACGCTCGTGGCGGTCGAAACCTTGTTGAGGTCGCGGAAGAAGAGGACCGAGGTCCAGACGGCGCCGATCAGCACGATGAACATGATCGGGTTCTTGGCTTCGGTTCTCGGGTTGAGTTTCAGGAAGGCGTCGCCGACGGCTCGCCGAACGATCGTCGGTTCGAACAGCGAGGTGCGACGCGTCGCGCGCAGCTCCTCTCCAGACGGCGGGGAGGGAGGCGGCATGCTGTCGGTCGCGATGGCCATCGATGCTCCTTAGAAGTGGCCGGCGAGGTGCTCGACGATCGGGCCGAGCGCGAGGATCGGGAAGTAGATGAGGCCGACAAGCACCACCGTGACCGCGACAAGCAGGCCCGCGAACAGTGGCGTGTCGGTGCGGAAGGTCCCGGCGGTGATGCGCGCGGTCTGCTTGCGGACGAGCGACCCCGCGATCGCCATGACCGGGATGATCGTGAAGTAGCGGCCGATCAGCATCGTCATGCCGAGCGTGGTGTTGTACCACTGCGTGTTGGCGCTGATCCCGGCGAAGGACGAGCCGTTGTTGTTCGCGGCCGAGGTGTACGTGTAGACCATCTCGGTCAAGCCGTGCGGCCCGGACGCCGACAGCGAGTGCTGGGCCGAGTCGAGGACGATCGCGACCGCCGAGAACACGAGCGTGACGAGCGGCACCGCCAGCAGGTACACGACGACGAGCTTCATCTCGGCGCCTTGGATCTTCTTGCCGAGGTACTCCGGCGTCCGTCCGACCATGAGCCCGGCGATGAACACCGCCAGCAGCACGAGGACCAACTTGCCGTAGAGCCCGCTGCCGGTCCCGCCCGGGCTCACCTCGCCGAGGGCGATGTTCACGAGCGGGACGCTGCCGCCGAGCGGGACGAAGCTCTCGTGGGCAGAGTTCTGCGCCCCGGCCGACGTGGCCGTGACGCTGTTGGCGCCGATGCTGGCGCTGGCCACCCCGCCGATGTGGAGGTCCTTGCCCTCGAGGTTGCCGCCGGGATGGGTCGCGGTGGCGGCCTGGCTGACTCCGGACGGGAGCTTCGGGTTGCCGGCCCCCTCCAGCGGAGCGATCAGGACGAGGCCGCCGACGAACAGGACCACCATCGAGAACAGGACGACGAGGCCCTGCCCTCGCGACTTGACGAGGCGCCCGAACGTCCACGGGAACGCGAACGGGATCATCACGACGAGCCAGTAGAGGAGGACGTTCGTGATCGGATTCGGGTTCTGGAACGGGTGGGCCCCGTTGGCGTTGAAGTAGCCGCCGCCGTTGTCGCCGAGGGCCTCGATCGGCACCATGCTCCCGACCGGCCCGCCGGGCACGCCCTGGGTCTTCACCACCGCGCCCTTCGGCGTGAGCGTCTGCACCGAGAGGGTCTGCACCGTCTTCGAGGCGTGGAAGTTCTGGATCGCGCCTTGCGAGACAAACACGAGGGCGAACACGAACGAGATCGGCAGCAGGATGCGGACCGTCGAGCGAGTCACGTCGACCCAGAAGCTGCCCAGCGTGGTCCGAACCCGCCGGGTCAGCGCCCGGATCAGCGCCACGACGACGGCCATGCCAACCGCGGCGGATAGGAACTGCTGGATGGTCAGGGCGAACATCTGGCTGAGGTGACTCATCGTCAGCTCGCCGGAGTACGACTGCCAGTTCGTGTTCGTCAGGAAGCTGACCGCCGTGTTGAACGACAGCCCCGGCGAGACCGCCTTCATGTGATCGGGGTTCAGCGGCAGGTGCGCCTGGAACCGCAGGACGGCGTAGGACAGGAGGAGGCCGGCCAGGCTGAACAGCAGCAGGGCAATCGTGTAGGTGCTCCAGCGCTGCTCGCCCTCGGCGTCGATCCGGCAGACGCGGTAGATCGCGTTCTCGATGGGCCGGAAGACCCGGTCACCCGGCGCGGGGCCGCCCCGGTAGACCTTGTACATGTAGTTGCCGAGCACCGGTGTGCTGATGACGATCAGGACGCCGAAGACGAGGAACTCCAGCCAGTTCGCGCCTGACATCTAGAGCTTCTCCGGACGAATCAGCGCGTACACGAGGTAGGCGCCGGCGAGCGCGGCGATGAAGATCCCCGCCAGGTTGTCGGCACCCATCGCCAACCCGAGGATCACGCGGCGCGCTCCTCGAGTGCGGGCTCCGGCTCGGGCTCGCCGCCGGGGGTCTGGGCCAGCGCCGCCTCGTCCGAGCCGATGATCTTCTCGCAGGCCACCACGAACAGGATGGAGACCAGGAAGAAGCCCACCATGATGGCCAGGTAGCTCAGGTCGTTCTTCACGCTCCGCCTCCGGTCGCAAGTCCTTCGCCTCTGGCACGATGACCGGGACGCGCGTCGAAGTGAAGAGCTCTTAACGCGGACTTGACGCCGGCGGCCTTTTGTCGACGCGGGCTTAACGCTCGATCCCGCTCGGTGGGTCGATAATTGCTCCGTGGCCAGAGGCAAGCTTCGGATCTATATCGGTGCCGCCCCCGGTGTCGGCAAGACGTACGCGATGCTCGACGAGGGTTGGCGGCGCCGTGAGCGCGGCACCGACGTGGTCGTCGGCTTCGTGATGACCTACGGCCGCCCGAAGACGATCGCCCAGCTCCGGGACCTCGAGCAGGTCCCGCCCCGCCGCGTGAGGTACCGGAACCGGGAGTGGGAGGAGCTGGACGTCGACGCCGTGCTCGCTCGCCGACCGCAGGTCGTGTTGGTCGACGAGCTCGCCCACACGAACGTGCCCGGCTGCCGCCACACAAAGCGATGGGAGGACATCGAGGAGCTCCTCGACGCCGGCATCGAGGTGATCTCCACTGTCAACATCCAGCACTTCGAGAGCCTGAACGACGTCGTGAACCAGATCACCGGGGTCGTGCAGCGCGAGACCGTGCCGGACGCCGTCGTGCGGCGAGCCGACCAGATCGAGCTCATCGACATGAGCCCGGAGGCGCTCCGGCGGCGCATGGCCCACGGCAATATCTACCCCGCCGACAAGATCGACGCCGCCCTGGGGAACTACTTCCGGGTCGGCAACCTGGCTGCGCTCCGCGAGCTGGCGCTGCTGTGGGTGGCCGACCGGGTCGAGGATTCGCTCCAGGACTACATGACCGCCCGCGGCCTGCTCGGTCCGTGGGAGACGCGCGAGCGGGTCGTCGTCGCCTTGACCGGCGCCTCGGGCAGCGAGGACCTCGTGCGACGCGCCTACCGCATGGCCCGGCGCTCGAGGGGCGACCTCCTCGGTGTGCACGTCGTCCGCGACGACGGCCGGGCCAAGCCGGGCGAGAGGCGCCTCAGCCGCGACCGCGCCCTGCTCGAGGAGCTCGGCGGCAGCTACCACGAGGTCCTGGCTAGCGACATCCCGAGCGCCCTTGTCGAGTTCGCGGGCGCGCAACGGGCGACGCGGCTCGTCATCGGCACGACACGCCGGTCGCGACTCGGTGAGCTCCTGCGGGGGTCGATCATCAACCGGGTCATCCGCCTCGCGCACATCGACGTGCACGTCATCACCACCAACGCCCCGCCCAGCGCGCGCCCGGCGGGGCCGAGGATCCGGCTCTGGCCCGCCGGTCAGCGCCGACGCAGCCTCTTCGGGTTCGGGATCGCGGCGGCCGTGCTGCCCGTGCTCACCTTCGCCCTCGCCCGCGGCTCCGCGATCCGACCGGGCCACGCCGGACCGGTTAGCCCGGCCCAGGGGTTCCTGGCCTACCTGGCGCTCACTGTCGTGGTGGCCGCCGTCGGCGGCGCGATCCCGGCCTTGGCCACCGCGGTCGTGTCGGCGGCAGCCGTCGACTGGTTCCTGATGCGGCCGTACGGGACTTTCGCCCTCGCCCGAGGCTCCGACGCGGTGTCGATCCTGGCCTTCATCCTCGGCGCGGGCGTGATCAGCGTCGTCGTGGAGCGAGCGGCGCGACATCGCCTCGCCGCGGATCGCGCGCGCGACGAGTCCGACGCCGTCATGTCGCTTGCGCACCGCCTTGCCGGACCCAACCCGCCCCGAGCGGTGCTCGAAGAGATCCACGCCGCGCTGGGACGCGAGTCGGTCGCCCTGCAGGTCCGACAGCAGGACCGCTGGATCACCGAGGCCACCGTCGGCGAGCCCGCCCCGGGTGCGGAGCCCGAGCGCTACGCGCTGCGCACCGGACAGGTCCTGGCGATGACCGGCCGGCCTCTTCACGAGCAGGAGCAGCGCCTCGCCGCCGCGCTCGTGTCGTACCTCGAGGCGGTGATCGCCATGGACCGGCTGCAGGGCCAGGCGAACACCGCGGCCGAGCTCGCCCACACCAGCGACCTGCGCGCCGCGCTGCTCGCCGCGGTCAGCCACGACCTGCGCACGCCGCTGGCCTCGATCAAGGCGCTCGCCACCACGCTGCTCGAGCCCGACGTCCAGTGGTCCGAGCAGGACACCCACGAGTTCCTCGCCACGATCAACGCCGAGGCGGACCGGCTCAACAAGCTGGTCGAGAACCTGCTCGACATGAGCCGGCTCCAGAGCGGCGTCCTTCGGCTGTCTCGACAGGCGGTCGGCCTCGACGAGGTGATCCCGGCCGCGCTGGCGAGCCTGAGCCAGTCGCCGCGCGAGATCGTCGTCGACGTCCCGGAGACGCTCGCGCGCGTCGACGTCGACCCGGCGCTGCTCGAGCGGGCGATCGCGAACCTGGTGGACAACGCCCTGCGACACTGCCCGGAGGACACGCCGGTGCGGATCTGCGCCGGCGAGGTCGGCGGGCGAGTCGACCTTCGCCTCATCGACCGCGGCCCCGGCATCCCCGCCGCGCAGCGCGAGCGGCTCTTCGAGCCTTTCCAACGATTCGGGGACGCGGAGAACGACACCGGCGTCGGCCTCGGCCTCGCGGTGGCCCGAGGCTTCGTGGACGCCATTGGCGGCGAGCTCACCGTCGAGGACACGCCAGGTGGCGGCGCGACGATGGTCATCAGCCTGCCGATCGCCGCCGACCAGCCCTCCTCGTCGTCGCCGACGGCGCCGGAACCGACCCCCGCGGTCGGCTCGGTCCCGAAGCTGGCCCGTCCCACGTGAGCCGGGTCCTGATCGTCGAAGACGATCGCGCGCTGCTGCGCGCCCTCACCGTCAACCTCGAGGCCCGCGGCTACGACGTCGACCCCGCCTCCACCGGGGAGGCGGCGCTGGCCCGGGTCGCGACCACCCCGCACGACGCCGCCATCATCGACCTCGGACTCCCCGGCATCGACGGCATCGAGGTCGTCGAGGGCCTGCGGGGCTGGACGTCGATCCCGATCATCGTGCTGTCGGCCCGACAGCAGGAAACCCAGAAGATCGCCGCGCTCGACGCCGGCGCCGACGACTACGTCACGAAGCCGTTCAGCATGGGCGAGCTCCTCGCCCGCCTCCGCGCCGCGCTTCGTCGAGGCAAGCCGTCCGACCAGCCCCTGCCGGTCGTCGAGACCGGCCACTTCAGCATCGACCTCGTGAACAAGCGCGTCCACGGCGCCGAGGGCGCCGAGATCAAGCTCACGCCCACCCAGTGGCACCTCGTCGAGATCCTCGTCCAGAACCCGGATCGGCTCGTGCCGCAGCGCCAGCTCCTCGAGGAGGTGTGGGGCCCCGCCTACGGCGACAACTCGCAGTACCTGCGGGTGTTCATGGCCCAGATCCGACGCAAGCTCGAGCCGAACCCCGCCCGCCCCCGGTACTTCCTCACCGAGCCCGGCCTCGGCATCCGCTTCGTCCCCCGGCCCGACGCCGACGAGGCCCGGCCCGCTCCCGACGCCCCGCCCGGCAGCCGCGCCTGAACTCAGGCCGCCTCACCGCACGCCGAGGGCGAGCGCCCGCGCCGACCGCCGGCGTCCCGAACGTGATCGTGGCGACGCTGGCGACGCGTGGCCAGCGCGGCACGGCATGACGTGGAGGGATGGCAGTGGCGAGACGGCATCGGCACCGCCCTCCCGGCCCGACCCCGAATCACGGAATGTGCACGCCCGAGATGGCTCGTGCGACCACCAGCCGCTGGATCTCCGAGGTCCCCTCGAAGATCGTGTAGATCTTGGCGTCGCGGTGCCAGCGCTCCACCGGGTAGTCGCGCGTGTACCCGTAGCCGCCGAGGATCTGGATGGCCTCCTCGGTGACCTTGACGGCCACCTCGCCCGCCTTGAGCTTGCTCATCGAGCCTTCGCCGTTCTCGAACCGCTTGCGCGTCGCGGCCATCCAGCAGGCCCGCCACACCAGCAGCCGGGCGGCGTCGATCTCGGTCTTCATGTCGGCGAGCTTGAAGGCGATGCCCTGATTCTCGATGATCGCCCGGCCGAACGCCTTCCGCTCCTTCGCGTAGTCGAGCGCGTACTCGTAGGCGGCCCGGGCGATCCCGAGGGCCTGGGCCCCGACGAGCGGGCGGCTGGCCTCGAAGGTGCTCATCGCGGCCTGCACCTTCGTGCTCTTGCCCTCACGCACGCGGGCCAGCCGCGCGTCGAGCTTCTCCTTGCCGCCGAGGAGGCAGCGGCCGGGGACGCGCACGTCCTCGAGGATGACCTCGGCGGTGTGGCTGGCCCGGATCCCGTGCTTCTTGAACTTCTGGCCCTGCCGGAGTCCGGGCGTGCCGGGCGGCACCACGAAGCTGGCGTGCCCGCGAGCCTTGAGCTCCGGGGCGACGGCGGCGACGATGACGTGCACGTCGGCGATCCCACCGTTCGTGATCCAGGTCTTGGTGCCGTTCAGCACCCACTCGTCCTTGGCCTCGTCGTAGACGGCGCGCGTGCGCAGGTTGGCGACGTCGCTGCCGGCGTCGGCCTCGCTCACCGCGAAGGCGCCGAGCTGGAGCTTCTCGGGGGTGCCGAAGCACTGTGGCACCCACTCCGCCACCTGCTCGGGCGTCCCGCTCCCGACGATTCCGGAGACCGCAAGCGTGGAGCCGAAGATCGCCAGGGTGATGCCGGCGTCGCCCCAGCACATCTCCTCGCTGATCATCGGAAAAGTGATCCCGGTCGGGTCACCGAAGGCGTTGGCGATGAACTCGACCGAGTAGAGGCCGATGTTCGCGGCCTCCTGGATGATCGGCCAGGGGGTCTCCTCCCGCTCGTCCCACTCGTGACCGGCGGGGCGGACGACGTCCTCGGCGAAGTCGTGGACCCACTTCTGGATCTGGAGCTGGTCCTCGTTGAGGTCGAGCGAGAAGTCCGCCACGGCTGCCTCCTGGTCGGGGCCTCAGGCCACAAGTTACCCGCCAGTAACCACCCTAGCAAACCTCGGTCGGCACGGCCGGACCCGGGCACCGGGCGCCAGGGTGGCGCTCAGGTGGTGGTCGTGGTGCTGGTGCTCGTGGAGGTGGTCGGCAGCGGCAGGGCGGTCACGGTCAGGGACCGGCTGGTCTGGCGGCCGGCGGCGCTCGTGGCGACGAGGACGTAGTGGTGGGCGAGCGGCGGGCAGCGGAAGGGCGCCGAGTGGCTGCCGGACGGAGCGAACGTCCCCCCGATCGGGAGCCCGTCGGCGCTGATCGTCACGCTCACGGCGTTCTGGGTCGACCAGGTCAGGAGCACCGCGTTGTTCGGCAGGCAGGTCGGGCTGGTGGGCGAGGCCTGGAGGGCCAGGATCTGGGGCAGCGCCGGCCCGGTGGTCGACGTGGTCGTGCTGCTGCTCGTGGTGGTGCTGCTGCTCGTGGTGGTGCTGCTGCTCGCGGTCGTGGCGCTGGGGTGGCCGGTGCTGCTCCCGACGGCTAGGGCCAGGACGGCTCCGACCGCCAGGCCGGCCAGGGTGGACCCGGTCAGCAGGAGGATGGCGCCGCGGTCGCCGGGCCCGGGACCGTCCGGTCCTCCGGGGGGCGGCGGGCCGCCGGGGCCGCCACCGGGGGGGCCGGCGGGGACGGTGGGCTCGCCGGTCGGGCGGGCCCGCCCGGAGGGTGGGGCCGGGACCGTCCGGTCGCCCTCGCCGGGCATCGTCATCGTCGCTCCCTGCGTCGCCGCGGCCTGGCGGACGGTAGCGGATCGGTCGCGACGCGCCGGTGCCCGCCGAGGTCAGGCGGGCACCGTGACGGCGACGGGTCAGCTGGTGCTGGTCGGGGTCGTGACCCCGCCGTTCTGCAGTCGCTGACACTGCGCGCTCGAGGGGTGGAAGTCGTTCACGAGCTTCGTGACCTGGGCCTCGACCCGCTGCTTGCGCTCGGCCGCCTTCGACCCGTCGAGGTGCCTCGTCGTGACCGCCCGGTCGATGCGCTGGTCGGCCGCCTTGACGAGGGCGTTGATCAGGTCCTGGCTCGACTTGCCGTGCTGGGCGGCGAGCTGTCCGATCGTCTGGCCCCCGCACGCCCCGGCCAGGAGGTCTCGCGGCGTGACGCCGAGGGTCCGCGCCGCGACGCGGAGCAGCCCGACGCGGGCGTGGCCGTGGTGGGTCGCGCTCGGCGCCGGCGTCGTCGGGGTCGTCGTGCCGCCGGTCTGAGCCGCGGCGACGCCGACGCTGCCGAGGGTGACGAGCCCGGCGGCGAGGGCGGTGACGATGACTCGCTTCATGGTTCGCTCCTGTTCGGGGGGTGACCACCAAGGCAACGGCACGGACGTGAGGTGCCGGTGAAGGCGGGGCTAGGCGCCGGCCAGGCCGTCGGCGGCCAGAATGCCGGGCGTGGGCGACCACGAGGACGCAGGCCGGTACGCGGCGGCGGCGGGTGACCTGCTCATGGGCCTGCGGGCCCGGGGGATCGCCGACGGGGTCGACGGCTGGCCGCTCGGCGATCGGGGCGACGTGCTCGCCAACCGCTGCCTGCTGGACCTGCTGGCGCAGGACCACCCGGCCGACGCCGTCCTCTCGGAGGAGTCGGTCGACAGCCGAGCCCGGCTCCGCGCCGACCGGGTGTGGATCGTCGACCCGCTCGACGGCACCCGCGAGTTCAGCGAGCCGGGCCGCACCGACTGGGCCGTGCACGTCGCGCTCTGGCGGCGCGACGTCGGCGTCCGCGTCGGCGCGGTGGCGCTCCCCTCCCGGGGCCAGCTGCTGTCGACGGCGTCTCCGCCGGCGGTGCCGGCGCGGCGGGGGCGCCCGCTGCGGGTCGTCGTGAGCCGGAGCCGCCCGCCCGCCGTGGGTCGGCAGGTCGCGGCTCGGCTCGACGCCGAGCTGGTGACCCTGGGCTCGGCGGGCGCGAAGGCGATGGCGGTCGTCCTCGGCGACGTCGACGTCTACCTCCACGCCGGCGGCCAGCACGAGTGGGATTCGGCGGCGCCGACCGCGGTGGCGCAGGCCGCGGGCCTGCACGCCTCGCGCCTCGATGGCGCGCCGCTCGAGTACAACCGCCGCGACTCGTGGCTGCCGGACCTGCTCGTGTGCCGGCCCGAGCTGACCGAGTCCGTCCTCGCAGTCACGGCCGGATAGGGGGTTCGGAAGCCCTCGCCGCGTGCCGATCGGACGGTATCGTCCCGGCTGAAGGGGAGGGGCGTGGAACTCGTCACTAGCGACGGCGTACGGCTCGTCGCCCGCCACTGGCGGGCCCGCTCGCCGCGGGCCAGCGTGGTCCTCGCCCACGGCTTCGCCGCCGGGGTGGCCGAGCTGCGGGTCGTCGCGCTCGCGGAAGCGCTCCGAGACGCCGGCCTCGACGTGCTCGCGTACGACGCCCGCGGGCACGGCGGCTCTGGTGGCGTCGCGACCCTCGGGGACCGGGAGCGCCTCGACGTGGCCGCCGCCGTCGAGGCGGTGGCCGCCGACGGCCCGGTCGTGATCGTCGGCGCGTCCATGGGCGCGATCGCGGCGCTCCGGTACGCGTCGTCGGCGCCGGGCACCGTGGCCGGCGTGGTGTCGGTCAGCTGCCCCGCCCGCTGGCGGCTCCCGCGCAACGCCCGCGGCGTGCTCTCGGCGCTCCTCACCCAGACCGGGTTCGGCCGCCGACTGGCGCGCCGGCGGATGGGCGTGCGGATCGCGCCGACCGGGACCCGCGCCGTGCCCCCGGTCGAGCTGGTCGGCTCGGTGGGCGCGCCGGTCACGATCGTGCACGGGCGTCGCGACCCGTTCATCGCCGTCGGTGACGCCGAGGTGCTCTACGCCGCTGCGCTCGAGCCGCGCCAGCTCGTCGTCGTCGACGACCTCGCCCACGCCTTCGACGGGCCCGCGGTCGCGCCGGTGCTCGCCGGCGTGGAGTGGTGCCTGGCGCAGGCGGACGCCCGCGACCCGTTGGGGCGGCGGGCCGGCGCCGCGTAGCGTCGCTCAGCCGCCGGCGCGGTCGTCCCACCACCAGGCCAGCCCGGCCAGGCCGGGGCCGGTGTGCACGACCATCACGGGGCCGAACTCGCCGAGGAACGCTGCTGCGGGGTGGTCACGCTCGCGGACGCGCTCGAGCAGGTCGTCGGCCGCGTCGACCGCCAGCGCGTGGAGCGCGGCCACGTGCAGCCGCGCCCCCGGAACCCGGGAGCGGCGGAGCAGCCCGACCATGCGGTCGAGGGCGGCGTCGCGGCTCAGCGCCGGCCGCAGGCGACGCACCTTGCCGTCCCGGAACTCGAAGAGCGGGTTGATCCCGAGCCGGTTGCCGGCCCAGCCCGCGAGGCCCGGCACCCGGCCGCTGCGCACCAGGTGGTCGAGCGTCGGCAGCGTGGCGACGAGCCGCACCCGGCCGATCACGTGGCGGGCGGCCCGCTCGACGTCGTCGAGCCCTGCACCGGCGGCGGCGGCCTCGGCGGCCGCGAGCACGGCCAGGGCCTCGGCCCCGCCGGCGGTGGCGGTGTCGATCACCCGCACCGGCCCGCCCACCGATTCGCCGGCGAGTCGGGCGGCGCCGTAGGTGGCGCTCATGGACCCGGCGATGGTGAGCACGAGCACGCCCTCGCTGCCGCGGAGCCGATCCTTGATCGCCTGCTCGAACTCGCCCGGGGTCGGCGCCGAGGTGGTGACATCCGCCTCTCGCACCAGCTCGTCGAGGGATCGCGTCCCCTCGAGCTCGGCGACGCCCCGCACCGTGAGCCACATCGGCACGACGGTCACGGCGTGGTTCCTCGCCAGGTCGGCGGGCAGGGCGGCAGCGCTGTCGGTGACGACGGCGACGGTCACGGCGCCGCCTGTCGCACCGCCGGGCTGGCCACGCGCTCGCTGACCAGCATCGAGGCCAGCACGGTCAGCAGCCCGCAGGACAGCAGGACGACGCGCGACGGCTCGAGCTGGCCGACCAGGGGCCAGCGCACGTCGTGGAGGAGGTCGGCGGCGAGGCCGGCGCCGATGGCGGCGAGGCTCAGCGCGACGCGGATCACGACGTGGAAGGCCGCGAAGGCGAGGACCCGCTCGGTGCCGTCGAGGCGCGACTGCAGCGCGCCCATCCCGGACGCCAGCGTGAACGCGGCCGCGGCGCCGAACGCGGCCGCGCCGATGTCGGCGATCCACACGTGGCCGGCGAGGGAGAACACGGCCACGACCCCGCCGATCGTGGCCACGCCGAGGCGAGCCTCGAGCAGCGGGTCGGAGCGACGCCGGCGCTGCAGCACCGCCAGCCCGAGCGCGGCGCCGACCCCGAACAGGGCGATGAGCACGCCGAACTCGGTGTCACTGGCGTGCAGGACGGTCCGCACGAACACGATGCCGAGCGAGAACAGGGCGCCGAGGCCGAGCGCCACGGCCGCGGTCGCGGGCATGACCGCTCGCACCAGCGGGATGCGGAAGGCGTCACGGAACCGGACGTCGCGGCGCTCATGGTCCGGCGCGGTCGGCGCGCCGAGGATCCGGAGCCGGCTGATGTACGCGAACGACACCAGGAACGTCACCGCGTCGATCCAGAACACGAGCGCGAGGGGTCGGTGCAGCACGGTCGCGATCGGCAGCGCGGCCACGGCCGCGAACGCGCCCGCCCCGAGCGGGATGGTCCCGTACGACGACCCGAGCACGAGCCCGTTGGCGAGCGGCAGGTCGTCGCCCGCCACGAGGTCCGGGATCGAGGCGTCCCGGGCGGGGAGAAACACGATGCTGGCGGCCTCGATGACGACCGCGCACAGGTAGATCCACCAGAGCCCGCGGATCAGCGGCACCGCCGCGATGACGACGGCGCGGAAGCCGTCCATCGCCAGCATGGTCCGGCGCCGGTCCCAGCGGCGCACGGCGCGGGTGGCGAGCGGGCCCCCGACCGCGGCGGGCAGCAGCCGCAGGGTGAGGATGCCGCCGACCGCCGTCGGCGACCCGGTGAGCTTCAGCGCCAGGGCCATGAAGGCGACGGTGCCCATCCAGTCGCCGAGGGCCGAGACGCCCTGGCCCGCGAGCAGGTCCCGGAACCCGCGCCGGCGAACCAGCGTCGACACGCTCACGGCGCGACCGGGTCTCGATCGAAGAGGAGCCGACGCACGTACGCGGCCCCGGCGGGCGGCGCCGGGCGGGCGTTGCCGAGGACCCGCTTCAGGAGCATCGGCGCCGCCACCGCGCCGCCGGCCACGGCGCCGCCGGTCCCGTTCGTGACCGCCAGCACGGGGGCGAGCACGACCGCGGCGACGAAGCCGCCGAGCCCGGTCTGGTGCGCGAGCCGGAACACCACGAGCGTGGCGAGCAGCAGCAGCGCGCCCGGCCAGGCGGTCACGAGCAGCGATCCGAGCGCGGGCGCGATGCCGCGCCCGCCGTGGCCGCGCAGAAACGGCGACCAGTCGTGACCCGCGACGGCGCAGCCGCCGGCGACGCCGGCGAGGACCGGGTGGTGCAGCAGCAGCAGCGGCCCGAGCGCGCCCTTCGCCACGTCGCAGATCCCCGCCCCGGCGAGGGCGGGGAAGCCCGCGACCCGGTACAGCGCGGTGCCCGAGACGGTGCCGGTCTCGGTCTGGCGCAGGTCGACGCCCCGCCGCCAGCGGGCCATGAGGTTCGAAAAGGGGATCGCGCCGACAAGGAACGAGAGCACGCACACCCCGGCCGCCAGCATCGGGTCATTCTGGCCTGGGCCCGGTCGCGGCCGGCCGATGGCGGGCGGGTCGGCGGGTCAGGGTCGACAGACGGCCGGCAGGGGGTGGCGGTACAGGCCGGCCGCGTTCTGGTGGGTCAGCTTCCGCAGCTCCTCGACGGGCAGGTCGCCCCAGAAGCGCTCGATGACCGCCTGGGTGTTCGGCCACGTGCCGTCGCCGTGCGGGTAGTCGACCTCGACCATGATGTGGTCGATCCCGATCGCGTGCCGGGTGGCGATCGTCGAGGGGTCGTCGATGGTGCAGAACCAGAAGCTGTGGCGCAGCACGTCGGCGGGCCGCATCCCCCGGAACCCGTCGAGCCCGTAGCCGGAGCGGTCGACGATGTTGTCGAGGCGGTCGATGAGCATCGCGACCCAGCCGATGCCGCCCTCGGACATCGCCACCTTGAGGTCCGGGAGCTTCACCGACCACGCCGACCACAGCCACTCGGCGCACGCGGTGAGCGACAGCTGGCCGAAGAGGGTGGCGCCGAGCTGGAGCGGCGGGCAGCCGCGCGGGAAGTCGGGCATGCCGGAGGAGCCGACGTGGAGGCTCACCACCGTGCCGGTCTCGGCGCAGGCGGCGAGGATCGGCGCCCAGTAGTCGTCGAAGATCGAGGGGAAGCCGATCCGGTGCGGACGCTCCGGCAGCGTCACCGACCGGAAGCCCCGCTCGGCGTTGCGACGGATCTCGGCCGCGCCGAGCTCCGGGTCGGCGAGCCACGTGATGCCCATCGGGATGATCCGGTCCGGGTGGGGCGAGTACCACTCGTCGTAGAACCAGTCGTTCCACGCCCGCGTCACCGCCAGCCCGAGCTCGGGGTCCTTGGCGTGGGAGTACACGCGCCCGCAGAAGCCCGTGATCATCGACGGGAAGTTCAGGGACGCCCAGACCCCGTTGATGTCCATGTCGTGGACGCGGGCCTCGATGTCCCAGCAGCCGCGACGCATCTGGTCGAAACGGAACGGCTCGATCTTCACCGTCTCGAGCCGCCGGCCCGCGACCGCGTTCTGGCCCACCTGGAAGTGCCGCTCGCCCTCGAACTCCCACACCTCGTGGCCGGCCTCGTCCTCGACGACCCGCGGGGCCCGGTCCTGCAGCGCGCGCGGGAGGCGACCCTCGAACATGTGGGGCGGCTCGACCAGGTGGTCGTCGACCGAGATGATCGTGTATCGCACCTCGCGCGGCTCGGGCTCCGGGAGGAACAGCTCGGGGTGCAGCGCGGCGGGATCAGCGGTGGTGGTCACGTCAGCTCCTCGGGTTCGCCCTGCGCAGCCGCAGGGGGACGTGGCGAAGTCCGGTGTGCTTGTTGCTACGCGTCCACTCCGGGACGCCGGCCGGCTCGAGCGCCTCGACTCGGCGGGCCAGCTCGTCGAGGGTGACCCGCAGCTCGAGCCGGGCCAGGCTGGCGCCGAGGCAGAAGTGGGGCCCGTGCCCGAAGCCCACGTGCGGGTTCGGGTCCCGGCCCACGTCGAACCGCATCGAGTCTGGGAAGACGCGCTCGTCGCGGTTCGCCGACGCCTCCCAGAACACGACCTTCTCACCGGCGGCGACGGGCACGCCACCGAGCTCGGTGTCGCGGGTCGCCGTGCGCCGGTTGTACGCCGCCGGGCTGGTCCAGCGCACGACCTCCTCGACGGCGCGGTCGCGGTGGGCCGGCTCGGCGCGCAGCGCCCGCCACTGCTCGGGCCGCTCGGCCAGGGCCAGGAGACCGCCGGCGGCGGCGCTGCGCGTCGTCTCGGCCCCGGCCGCGTACAGGAGGGAGAAGAAGAGCTGCAGCTCCTCGTCCGTGAGCTGCGGCGGGTCCTCGTCGTCGAGGCGGGCGTGCACCACGACGGAGAGCATGTCGGGCCCCGGGTGACCCCGCTTCTCGGCGATGAGCGCGGTGCCGTAGTCGAGCATCGCCGCCTGCGCCGCCACCACCTCGTCGGTGGCCTCGAGGTAGGCACGCGCCTTGAAGTCGAAGGTGAGGTCGACCCACTCGCCGAGCTGGTGGCGGTCCCCGGGGGGCACGCCGAGGAGCAGCGCGATGGCCTGGAGGGGCAGCTCCCGGACCAGCGCCACCGCGTCGCACTCGTCGCCGACGTCCTCGAGGACGGCGGCGAAGCGGCGCCGCAGGTCGGCCTCGAGGTCGCCCACGACCTTCGGGGTGAGCCCGACGCTGACCAGCCGGCGGATCCGGGCGTGCCGCGGGTCGTCCATCATGTTCAGCACGGCCCCGGCGATCGCCTGGTCGGGCAGGATCGTGCCCGCCCGGGCCCGGTGGCCGCCGCGCTCGGAGGAGTACGTGGCCGGGTCGTGCGTCACCGCGAGGGTCTCGGCGTGGGTGGCGACCGACCAGAAGCCCTCCCCGTCGGGGGTGTGCGGCGTCGCCTCGTGCCAGAGCACCGGCGCCTCGCGGCGATGGGCCACGAAGACGTCGTGCGGGAACCCGTGCGCGAAGTTGTCGAGGTCGGTCAGGTCGAAGCCCGACAGGACATCGGCGGTCGGCACCGCCCGCACCGTCACACCGAGCAATGTAGGCGCTCCCCCGTTCGCCGACCGGCGGCGTCGCGTCGAGCGTGCGGGGCCGTCCGGGCGGGCGATACGGTGCGGGCGTGCCGACCGTTCGCTTCAACCACATGGAGCTCACGTTCCCGCCCGGCACGCTCGACGAGGCCTTCCGCCGCGACGTCGCCGCCTGCTACGGCGAGCTGTTCGGCTGGGAGAGCTCGGACGTCGACATCGTGGGCCAGTCCTGCCAGTTCCTGCGGGTCGACGACGGACAGTTTCTGCTCCTCGCCGAGTACGAGCGGCCGATGCAGTCGCTCGGCTACGACCACCTCGGGCTCCTCTGCGACAGCCGCGCTGAGGTCGACGAGGTCTTGGCGCGCGCCACGGCCTACCGGGACCGCGACGACCGCCTGCGGATCAAGGAGTACGAGGACCTCAAGACCGGGAACGTGACCGTGCACGCGTTCTACGTGAAGTACCTCCTGCCGATCTGGTTCGACGTGCAGTGCATGGAGTGGCAGCCCGGCACGGCACCCGCGCACCACTGGCAGTACGCGCCGGCGTGAGCGTCGCGGTGGAGTTCAACCCGTTCTCGCCCGACTTCTTCGACGACCCGTACGACACCTACCGGTGGATGCGCGACGAGGCCCCAGCGTACGAGAACGAGCGCTTCGGGTTCTGGGCGCTGTCCCGCTACGAGGACGTCGTCGCCGCGCACCGGGACTGGCAGACCTTCAGCAGCGCCCACGGCGTGACCATCGACCAGCTCCGTGATCCCGAATCCCCGGTGCCGGGGACGAGCCTCATCATGATGGACCCGCCCGAGCACGAGCGGATGCGCAAGCTCGTCAGCCGGGTGTTCACCCCGCGCGCGGTCGAGGGACTCGAGCCGCTGGTGTGGGACGTCGTGCGCTCGCACCTCGACCCGCTCCGGGACCGGGCCACCTTCGACCTCGTCGCCGAGTTCTCGGCCCCGTTCCCCGTCGAGGTGATCTCGAGCATGCTCGGGGTGCCGCCCGCCGACCGCCAGCAGATCCGGCACTGGACCGACCAGCTGCTGCACCGAGAGCCGAACGACCCGCAGCCGACGCAGGAGGGCATCGAGGCCGCGCTCTACCAGGTCGCCTACTTCATGGACCTCATCGCCGAGAAGCGCCGGCGTCCGGGCGACGACATGATCACCCGCCTCCTCGAGGCCGAGGTCGCCGACGACGACGGCGAGCGGCACCACCTGACCGACGAGGAGATCGCCGGGTTCGCGTTGCTGCTCGCCGCGGCCGGGAGCGAGACGGTCACGAAACTGGTCGGCAACGGTGCCGTGCTCTTCGCCCGCAACCCCGACCAGTGGCGCCGGCTGCTCGAGGACCGGTCCGCGAGCCCCGCCGCGGTCGAGGAGGTCCTCCGCTACTGGGCCCCGTCGCAGTACCAGGGCCGGTTCTCGCACGCCCCGTCGACGTGGCACGGGGTCACGATCCCCGCCGGCGCGCCGGTCCTCCTCATCACCGGCGCCGCCAACCGCGACGAGCGCGCCTACGAGGACCCCGACCGCTTCGACGTCGACCGCCCGGCGCGCCTGCCGGTCGGGCTCGGCCACGGCATCCACGCCTGCCTCGGAGCCGCCCTGGCCCGGCTCGAGAGCCGCGTCGCCTTCGAGGCCATCGCCGAGCGGTGGCCGCGCTACGCCGTGGAGGAATCGGGCCTGCGCCGGGTGCACATGTCGAACGTGGCCGGCTTCTCCAACGTGCCCGTCCTCGCCGCCGCCTGAGGCCCGCCCGGATTCCGTATATGATATACGAACCCGGCACGGGGGACCCGAGCCGGGGCCGCGCAGGGGAGGGCGCCCGCATGACCGTCGCGCCTGCACTCGACGAGCTCCCTCGGGCCCAGCTGGTCTCGGTCGTGCTCGAGTGGATGCTGTCCGGGATGATCGTGACGCGGGCGATGCTCCCGCAGGTGGTGATGCGCGGCGGCGACCTCGACCTCATGAACCAGGTCGCGATCGACGAGTGGATGGGCGCCAGCCCGGTCTACACGCGCCGGATGCGACAGCTGATGGGCATCGAGGGCGACGACGTCGCCGCCATCATGAAGGCGCTCCAGCTCGACGTCGGCTTCGTGCACCAGTACATGGACGTCGGCTACCGGCAGGTCGACGAGCAGCACGCGGAGTTCTGGCTCGCCCACTGCGGCGCGCTCATGGACACCGAGCCGCACGGCGAGGAGCGCGTCGTCGGGATGTGCCACACCATCGAGGACCCCACCTTCGACGCCACCGCCCTCGCCACCAACCCGCGGGCGCGCATCCGCCCGATCCACCGGCCGCCGCGCGTGCCCGCCGACCGGCACCCGCACTGCCACTGGACGATCACGATCGACCCCGCCGCCGAGCCGGTCGGGTCGGTGCCGCTCACCGACGCTGTCTCGACGCTCCCGCTGGCGCGGATCCCGAACCCTCGCCCCCCCGACCGCGAGCCGGGCGGTCGGCGCGACTACGCGGGCCCGTTCGACCCGGACTTCGAGCTGTCCGACCTGTCGGACGGAGCCCTCGTCGGCGTGGCCCGCGAGTTCCAGGTGCAGGCCCACCTGCTGATGTGCGCGAGCGAGCTGGCGCTGCGCGACCGGTTCGGGGCCGACGCGGCACGGGAGATCCTCGCCGACGCCTGGGCCGGCGCGGGCTGGATCGCCAGCGAGCGCCTGGGCCGCGCCCTGCCGGCGACCGGGTCGAGCGCGGACGTGGCGCGCGTCCTGGCCCTGCAGCCCATGCTCCCGCCCGGGTTCGACACCACGATCGAGGAGCTGGAGCCCGGCCGCGTGCGCGTCGAGCTGCGCCCTTGCACCGACGGGATCCTCGACCCCGACCACCCCGGCTGGTGCGGGCTGCTCGCCCGCGGCGAGACGCGCGGCGTCGCGGCGATGGCGCACGCGGTCGACCGGCGGGCCCGCGTCGCCGAGCGCGCCGTTCACGACGGCACGCTGCGGATCGACGTCGTCGTCGACGAGGACGCGGCTCCGGTCCCCGAGCCCGACGCCGCCGCCCTCGTCCGCATCGGCATGGTCAGCGTCTGGGACTTCGACACCGCCGATCGTGTTGCCGCCCCCCGCCGTCGCTGACCGTCGCCCGGGCCGAGGCCGGCCGGGCCGTGCGACACTGCGAACGTGAGCGACGCCGGCCGCATCACCGACGAGGGCGTCGCGCGCCTGCGGGCCCGGATCGGCGTGCCCGAGCCCCACCCGCAGCCGCCGCACTACCGCGGCCCCGGCGGCGACGCCTTCCGCCACGTGGCCGAGTGCTACGGCGACGACAACCCGCTCTGGTCCGAGCCCGACTACGCCGCCGCGACCCGGTGGGGCGGCCTGATCGCGCCGCCGGCGCTGGTCGGCGGCGACACCCTGATCGGCGAGGACGAGGTCGCCGAGGTCGCGCCCGAGCAGCGCGAGCTGATGCGCGGCGACCCGCTGCGGGGGGTGCACGCCTACTACGCCGCGAGCGCCCACGAGTGGTGGGCGCCGCTGCGGCCCGGGCGACCGACCTGGCGACGGAACGCCCTCGTCGGCGTGCTCGACAAGCCGAGCGACTTCGCGGGCCGGGCCGTCCACGAGTGGACGGCCCAGGTGTTCCGCGACCCGGACGACCTCCTCGCCGCGCAGCTGCGGCTGATGGTGCGGACCGAGCGCGGCGAGGCCCGCGAGCGGAGCCGGGAGGAGGAGCTCGCCCCGACCGAGCCGTACACCGACGAGCAGCTCGAGGCGATCGACGCCCAGTACGCGCGCGAGCGCCGCCGGGGCTCCGAGCCGCGCTGGTGGGAGGACGTCGCGGAGGGCGACGAGCTGGACCCGCTCGTCAAGGGCCCCCTGACCGTGACCGACATGATCTGCTGGCACGTCGGGATGGGGATGGGCCTCTACGGCGTCCGCCCGCTCCGGCTCGGCGCCGCCAACCGCGCCCGCATCCCCCGCTTCTACCGTCGAGACGACCTGAACATCCCCGACGTCATGCAGCGGGTCCACTGGGATCCGGCCTTCGCCCGCGCCGCCGGCAACCCGACCACCTTCGACTACGGCCGCATGCGCGAGACCTGGCTCATCCACCTCTGCACCGACTGGATGGGCGACGACGCCTGGCTCTGGACGCTCGACTGCGAGTTCCGCCGGTTCAACTACGTCGGGGACACCCACTGGATGCGGGGCGAGGTCCAGCGCAAGTACTGCGCCGACGGTCGCCCAGCGGTCGACGTGACGCTGCGGGGCGAGAACCAGCGGGGCGAGGTGACGACGCCCGGCCGCGCCACGATCCTGCTGCCGAGCCGGGAGCACGGGCCGGTCCGGCTCCCCGTGCCGGCTGGGGACGCCCGAGACCTCCAGGGCGCGCTCGACGCCATCAGCGCCCGGTTCGCGGCGGACCGGACGTGACCGACGCCGCCCTCGACGTCCGGCACGACGGCGCCGCGCTCCGTCTCACCCTCGACCGCGCCGAGCGGCGCAACGCCCTCGACGACGCGACGACCGCGGCGCTGATCGCCGAGCTCGAGCGCGCCAACCAGGACGAGGCCGTGCGGGTCGTCGTGCTGACCGGACGCGGCGACGACTTCTGCGCCGGCTTCGACCTCGGCACCCGGGCCGCCGACGGGCAGGCGCGGCCGCGGGTCGGGAGCATCCAGCGACGGGTCCCGGCCCGGGCCCACCGGCTCGTCGCGCTCCTGTGCTCGATCCAGGTGCCGGTCGTCGCCGCGGTGCGCGGGTGGGCGGCCGGCATCGGCCTCCACCTGGCGCTCGCCGCCGACTTCTGCGTCGCCGCGCGCGACGCCCACCTCTGGGAGCCGTTCAGCGCCCGCGGCTTCACGCCCGACAGCGGCGGCACCTGGCTCCTCCCCCGCCTGGTCGGCGTGGCGCGGGCGAAGGAGCTGCTGCTGCTCGGCCGGGAGCTGTCCGGCACCGAGGCCGCCGCCTGGGGCCTCATCCACACCGCCGTCGACGCCGCCGACGTCGAGGCGACGGCCGACGAGCTGGCGGGTCGCCTGGCCGCGGGCCCGACCGTGGCCCTCGGCCTCACCCGGTGGCTCGTCCACGCCGGGAGCGGCCTCGACCTCGAGCGGCACCTGGCCAACGAGGCGCTGGCGCTCGAGCTGTCCTCGCGCACGGCCGACTTCCGCGAGGGCCTCGCGGCGCTGCGGGAGCGGCGGGACGCCCGCTTCGAGGGCCGATGAGCGCGCGCCCCGCTGTCGACGCCGACACCGGCGAGGCCGACGCGGTCGCCGCGACCGCGGCCTGGGTCGAGCAGCACGTCCCGGCGTCGTGGCGCGCCGCCGCCGCCGGTGGTCGCGACGCCATTCGGGCCGTGCGCAGCCGCGACGACTACGAGGCCTGGTACCCGGTGTTCGGCGCCTCCGGCCTCGTAGCGCCGACGTGGCCGCCGGCCTACGGGGGCCTCGGCGTGTCGGCCGCGGTCGCCCGCGCGCTCGAGGCGGTGCTCGCCCCGTACCACCTCGGCCGGCTGAACCCGCTCGGCCTGAACCTCTGCGCGCCCGCGCTCCTCGCGCACGGCACCGAGGCGCAGCGACGACGGTTCCTGCCGCCGATCGTGCGGAACGAGGAGCGGTGGTGCCAGCTGTTCAGCGAGCCGGGCGCGGGCTCGGACCTGGCGTCGCTCGCCAGCCGGGCCGAGCGGGACGGCGACGAGTGGGTCGTCACGGGCCAGAAGGTGTGGACGACCTGGGCCCATCGCTCCGACTTCGCGGTGCTGCTTGCCCGCACCGACCCCGACGTCCCGAAGCGGCGCGGCATCACCTACTTCCTGTTGGCGCTGCAGCAGCCCGGCGTGGACGTCCGGCCTCTGCGTCACCTCACCGGGGAGGTCGACTTCAACGCCGTGTTCCTCGACCGGGCCCGCGTTCCCGACGACCAGCGGGTCGGCGCCGTCGGCGACGGCTGGCGGGTGGCCAACGCCACCCTGGCGTCGGAGCGCCAGATGGTCGCCGGGGCGGGGTCCGGCGGCGTGGACCGCATCGGTGGGTCCGGCGTCGAGCACGTGCTGGCGCTGGCGCAGCGCCGCGGGCTCGGAGCCGAGCCGCGCGCCCGGCAGCGCCTCGCCGGGTGTTACGCCGAGGAGCGCGTCCGCGCCTGGACGAACGCGCGCGCCCGCGCCGGTCGCTCGGCCCGCCGCCCTCCCGGCCCGGAGAGCAGCATCGGCAAGGTCCACTCGGGGGAGGTCAACCAGCGGCTCCAGCTGCTGGCGACCGACCTGCTCGGCGCCGACGCGACGGGTTGGACGACGAGCGCGCGCGCCGAGCCGACGATGCCCCACGAGGTCCACGGCATGCTGCGCAGCCGGGCCAACACCATCGAGGGCGGCACGAGCGAGGTGAACCGCACCATCGTCGGCGAGCGCGTGCTCGGGCTCCCCCGGGAGCCCGACCCGTGGCACGACGTCCCCTGGCGAGAGGTCCCCCGCTCGTGACCACGCCCTACACCCGCCTCGAGGTGTCCCGACGGGGCCCCGTCGGGTGGCTGGTGTTCGACCGTCCCGAGGCCGGGAACGCCCTCGACGCGGCCATGTTCGACGAGCTGGAGCGGGCCTGGCTCGAGCTGGACGCCGACCCCACGGTCCGGGTGATCGTGAATACCGGCGCCGGCTCGGCGTTCCAGACCGGCGTGGACCTCGGCGCGCTCCGCGACGACCCGGACGGGCTGCGGGCGCACGCCCGGCGGACCCGCGACGCCGAGCTGCGGTTCACGGCCTGGCACCTCGGGATCGCCAAGCCGGTCATCGCCGCCGTGAACGGGGTGTGCGCGGGCGGCGGCCTGCACTTCGTCGCCGACGCCGACGTCGTGATCGCGGCGTCCGACGCCACCTTCGTCGACCCGCACGTGTCGGTCGGCCAGGTCGTCGCGTACGAGGGCATCGCCCTCGCCCGCAAGTCGCCGATGGAGGCGATCCTCCGGCTGGCGCTGGTCGGCCGCTACGAGCGGCTGACGGCGCGGCGCGCCTACCAGCTCGGCGTCATCAGCCAGGTCGTCGACCCACCGACGGCGCTGCGCGACGAGGCCCAGGCCCTCGCCGAGACCATCGCCCGCAACTCCCCCGCGGCCATGGCCGCCACCAAGCGCGCCCTCTGGGGCGCGCTCGAGGCCGGCCTCACCGACGCCAGCCGCGCCGGCGCCCGCGAGCTCGTCTCGCTCTGGGGCCACCCCGACCAGGACGAGGGACCCCGCGCCTTCGCCGAGCGGCGCGAGGCCGAGTGGGTCGTGGCGCCGTGACCTACGAGCACCTCCTCGTCGAGCGCCACGGTCCGGTCGGCTGGCTCATCAACAACCGGCCCGACCAGCTGAACGCGATGAACGCCCGCATGCGCGACGAGTTCGCCGACGCCTGGGTCGAGCTCGACTCCGACCCGGCGGTCCGGGTCATCGTCCACACCGGCGAGGGGCGCGCCTTCCAGACCGGGGTCGACGTCAGCGAGATCGCGACCGACGGCGTCGGCATGCAGCGCTACCGGCAGTCGGTGGAGGACTTCGACCTGCACTTCACGGCGTGGCACCAGCGGGTGTGGAAGCCGGTCATCACCGCGGTGAACGGGATCTGCTGCGGCGGCGGCTTCCACTGGATCGCCGACGCCGACATCGTCATCGCGGCGTCGGACGCGGTGTTCTTCGACCCGCACGTCTCGGTCGGCCAGGTCGTGGCGCTCGAGGCGATCGGCCTGATCCGCAAGATGCCGGTCGAGCCGGTCATGCGCATGGCGCTGGTCGGGCGGCACGAGCGCGTCAGCGCCGTGCGGGCGTACGAGCTCGGCATGATCAGCCAGGTCGTCGACCCGCCGGCGGCGCTGCGCGACGAGGCCCAGGCCCTCGCCGAGACCATCGCCCGCAACTCCCCCGCGGCGATGGCCGCCACCAAGCGCGCCCTGTGGGGCGCGCTCGAGGCCGGGCTCACCGACGCCAGCCGCGCCGGCGCCCGCGAGCTCGTCTCGCTCTGGGGCCACCCCGACCAGGAAGAGGGACCCCGCGCCTTCGCCGAGCGGCGCGAGCCGCGGTGGGCCGAGCCCGTCGGCCGCGACGCCGGTCCCGGCCGGTGACGCTCGCCGACCTGTTCGGCGCTGGTGACCCCGCCGCCGTCGTCGTGCACGCCGGGGACCGGCGCGTGACGCGCCGCGAGCTCGACCGGATGGCGGGGAGCCTCGCCGACGCCCTGGCCGGGCTCGGGGCGCCCGCGGGCAGCCCGGTGGCGGTGATGCTCACCGGACCCGAGGTCGTCGCGGCGCTGTTCGCGACCTGGCGGGCCGGGCTCGTCTACGTCCCGGTCAACCCGCGGCTCACCGACGCCGAGGTGGGCCGCGTCCTCGCCGCGGTCCCGGTCGCGGTGGTGGTGACGAGCGCCGCCGACGCCCGCCGGTTCCACGACGGACCGGTCGTGGTCCTCGACGCCGACGGGGCGCGTCCGGTCCGGGACCAGCCCCCGGCCCGTCCGCCGGCCCGCTACGACTCGGACACGGCGCTCGTGCAGCTGACGTCGGGGACCACCGGGCCGCCGAAGCCGGTCCGGCTCCGCCACTCCTCGGTTCGGGACCAGTTAGACCGGGTGCTGACGACCCTGCGTCCGCGTCGCAGCGACGCCAGGCCGCCGGCGGCGAGCATGCCGAACCTGATCCCGCTCTCGCTCTCGCTGTGGGCCGGGATCTACAACGTGTGCTTCGCCCTCCGCGCCGGGGCGCCCATCGTGCTGCTCGAGCGCTTCGACACTCGGGCGTTCGCCGAGCTCGTCGCCCGGTTCGAGGTGCGGTCGGTCGTGCTCCCGCCGGCGGCGATGGCGATGCTCGCCGACGACCGGTCCGTCACGTCGCTCGCCCCGCTGCGGCTCGTGCGCAGCATCACCGCGCCGCTCTCGCCGTTCCTCGCCCGTCGGTTCCGGGATCGGTTCGGCGTCGACGTCCTGAACTCCTACGGGCAGACCGAGCTCGGCGGGGAGGTCATCGGGTGGAGCGCCGCCGACCTGCGCGCCTTCGGCGCCGCGAAGCTCGGGGCCGTCGGTCGCCCGCACCCCGGCGTCGAGGCGCGCGTCGTCGACGGGGAGCTGCAGGTGCGCACCGGCGCCGGGCTCGGCGGCTACGCCGACGGGACCGGCTTCGAGGACCGGCTCGACGCCGACGGGTGGTTCCGCACCGGCGACCTGGCCCGGATCGACGACGACGGCTTCGTGTGGATCGACGGACGCGTGGCCGAGATGATCAACCGCGGCGGCCTGAAGGTCTTCCCGGGCGAGGTGGAGGAGGTGCTGCGCGCCGAGCCGGGGGTGCGCGACGTGGCCGTGGTCGGCGCTCCCGACGAGCGGCTCGGCGAGGTCCCGGTGGCGTTCGTGGTCGGCGACGTCGACGACGGCCGGCTCGCCGCCCGGTGCCGCGCCGAGCTCGCGCCCTACAAGGTCCCGGCTCGGTTCGTGCCGATCGACGCCCTCCCCCGCAACGCGGTGGGCAAGGTCGTGGCCCGCGACCTGCTCGCCGCGCTGCCCTGAGCGCGGCCCCGACCACGGGGTCGTGGCGGCGGCGCGCTTCGCGCCGCGGCCGTCACCCGGAGCGGCGCTCGCCGGCGCTGACGCCCGCCGGGGTGGGGGTCGAGCCGGTCACGACCCGCGCGACGGCCCGCCACCCCGCCGTCGCCAAGGCGACGAAGCCGAGGGCGACGACCCCGAACACCACCGGCGTGGCCCGGCCGGTGACGGTGGCCCGGAGTACGAGCGCCAGCGTGACCCCGAGCAGGCACGTGGCCGACAGGCGACGCCACGGCCGGGACCGGGCGGTGTAGAGGCCGGTGGCGGCGGCGGCCGCGAACCAGCCCACGAGGAACGGCCACAGCACCACGACGAACCAGCCGGAGCCCCCGTGCAGGTCGTGGCTGCGCCGGCCCAGCGCCACGAAGGCGACGAGGGCGGCGGCGTCGGCGAGCGCGGCGCCCAGCGGGGCGCGCTCGAGCCGCGGTGGGGTCACGAGGCCGAGTGTGCCGGCCGCACCCCGGCTCGGGTCGCATCGGGCCCGGGTGCCGACCCCGGGGGGGGATGACGATGCCGGAACGCGAAGGCGGCGCCGAGGCCGACGGGGAGCGGCAGCCAGAACGAGACCAGCCGGAACGTCAGCGTGGCCAGCACGGCGTCGGACGCGCCGACGCCGGCGAGCGCGAGCGTGCCGGTCAGGCCGGCCTCGACGAAGCCGAGCCCGCCGGGCGTGAACGGGAGGAGGCCGAGGAGGGAGGCGGTCGTGAACGCGAGCAGCACCAGCGTGGGCTCGACCTTGGCGCCGATGGCGTGGAGCGCGACGAGGAGGCTGAGGTACTCGAACGCCCAGCGGGCCACCGCGTAGGTCACCGCGAGCGCCCAGTGCGAGCCCACGGTGATGCGGAGGGCGTCGCGCTGCTCGACGAGCCGCGACCCGAGGTCGCGGATCGGTGGCCGACGACGGCGGAGCCGGTTGACAGCCGCGGCGAGGCCGTCCCCGAGCAGCTCGAGCGGGCGTCGTCGGTGCAGGACGAGCGCACCGACGATCGCGATGACGACGAAGACGACGGCCCCGATCCACGCCGCGTCGGCGAGGCTGCCCGGGACGTTGAGGCCGGCGAGGATGGCGGGGAGGCTGAAGATCGGCAGGACCAGCACCGCGATCGTGATGAGGATCGACTGGGCGGTCAGCGCCGAGGCCACGGCGGTGAGGTCGTAGCCGGCGTCGGCGAGCAGCCGAGCCTGGAGCGCGGTGCCGGTGGCGCCCCCGCCGGGGGTGATGCGGTTGAACGCGTTGCCCACCAGCTGGCTCGTGGCGCCGTCGAACCACGTCACCTCGGGCATGACGACCCGCTGCAGGGCCCAGATCGCCGCGAAGCTGGCCGCCTCGCAGGCGAGGATCACGACGAGCCAGACGGGGTCGAAGCGGTCGAGGCGCTGCCACGCCGCCAGCACCTCCACGATGCTCGGGGCGAGCAGGTAGAGGCAGATCCCGGTCACGCCGAGGAGCAGGACGCGTCCGAGCGACCAGCGTCGGTGCGGCGCCGACCCGTCGGTCGCCCCCACCGCCGCGGCGCGCGCACGCGTCGAGGTGTCGGCCCCCGGGTCGGGAGTCGCTGCCGGCCGCTCCACGCGATGACCCTCCCGCGCTCATCTCGTCGGTCCGCTGCAGCCTCGACGTTATGGCACCGGCCGGCACCCGATCGGGGACCGGGCCCGGACCGGCGGTCGAGCGGCGCACCCGCGGCCGGGCGCCTACAGGCTCGTGCCGTCGAGGCGACCCCGCTCGCCGAGCGTGTAGAGGTAGACGAGCGACGGCACGCACGTCACCGCGGCGACGAGGAAGATCGCCACGACGATCCGCAGGGTGGCGTCGGGGGCGGCGCCGGCGCCGAGCGACAGGTGGGTGCCGAGCAGGAACGGGTACTGGGCCACCCCCCAGCCGCCGACGACCGCCGCGACCGCGGCCGCGGCCAGCGGCCGGCCGGCCCGCGGCGCGCCCCGGCCGAGCACCGCGAGCGCGCCGAGGCCGCACAGCCCCGACAGGACGACGAGCGGGAGCGCCACCCCGATGAGGTGGTGGAACAGCCGCGGCGCGTCGCCGCGCAGCACCCAGATGCCGGCGACCGCGACGACGCCGGCGAGGAGGCCGGCGCCGACGGCCCGGGCCCGGAAGTACCGCTCGAGGTCCCGGAGCCCCCGCCGGTTCGAATCCGCCACCAGGAACACCGCCGCGAGGTAGGCGCAGACGATGACGGCGAGCGTCCCGCCGAGCATCGAGGTCGGGTTCACCCAGCTGGCGATCGGGCCGCCGGCCCCGTCGGCCGGCACCCGGCCCGAGGCGATCCCGCCCGCGACGGCGCCGAGGAAGAAGGGGGTGATGAGCGACGACACCGCGAACGCCACCCCGTAGAGGCGCTGCTGGGTGAGCGTCTCCGACACCTTCCCGAACGCGAAGCCGGCACCGCGCGCCACGATCCCGACGGCCGCGACCGCCAGGGGGACGTAGAGCGTCTCCATGATCGACGCGAACGCGCCCGGGAACGACGTCCACAGCACCACGAGGCAGAAGATGAGCCAGACGTGGTTGGCCTCCCACACCGGCCCGATGGCCTGGTCGATGAGCCCGCGGGGCCGCCGGCCCCGGTCGACGCCGCCGGCGGTGAGATCCCAGAAGCCGGCGCCGAAGTCGGCGCCGCCGAACACCGCGTAGAGGGTGACGCCGAGGAAGAGGACGACGCCCGCCAGGTCGCTCACGGCGTCCGGCCCGCCGTCGCCGGCGCGTCGAGGCGGCGCGCCGGGCCGTAGGGGACGTCCTGGTCGCCGACCCCGTCGTCGGCGCGTCGCCAGCGCCGGGCCATGCTCCGCAGCACGAGGATCGTCGCCGCGGTGAGGAGCGCGTAGAGCACCACGACCACACCGAGGCTGACCCACACCCCGTCGGCGCGCGTCACCGCGTCGCGGGTGCGGAGCACGCCGTAGACGATGTACGGCTGACGCCCGACCTCGGTGACGGTCCAGCCGGCCCACATCGTCACCAGCGCGGCGGCGCCGGCGACCGAGGCCGCCCGCAGGAACCACGGGGAGGCGCTCACGTCTCGGCGCCGCCACCACAGCGCGGCGAACCACGCCGCCAGCGCGAGCAGGGCCGTCCCGAGGCCCACCATCACGTCCCACGCCAGGTGCACGATCGTCGTCGGGGGCCGGTCGGCCGGCGGGACGGCGTCCAGGCCCCGGACCCTCGTGCTCGTGCTCCACCCGGAGAGGAGGGACGCCACGCCGGGGAGCCGCAGGTAGGGCTCGTGCACCCGGCCGCCGGCGAGGTAGCCGCCGATCGTCTCCGGCACGTGGCGGCCGGTGTTCGGCGCCAGCTCCATCGCCGCGAACTTCGTCGGCTCGTTGTTGAAGACCCAGCGCGCGGCCGCGTCACCGACGCCGATCTGGAACGGCATGAGCACGGCGGCGACCGTGAACGGGATGAGGAAGCCGATCCGGTGGTAGCGGTCGCGTCGGCCGCGCAGCATCGCGACCGCGTAGACGCCGCCCACCAGGAAGCCCGCGACGATGTAGGCCGCGAGCAGCATGTGCAGGCCCTCGTGCCAGAAGGCGCCGTTGAAGATCACCCGGCTCGCGTCGACGGCGACGACGCGGCCGTGGCGCAGCGTGTAGCCACCGGGGTCGTTCATCCACGAGTTGGCGGCGACGACGGACAGCGCGCCCCCGATCCCGGCCAGCACCACCGGCACCCCGGCCCAGAAGTGCGGCCACGGCGGCATCCGCTTCCAGCCGTAGATGTAGATGGCGACGAAGATCGCCTCCAAGAAGAAGAACAGGCCCTCGACGACGAACGGGATCCCGTACGCCGGCCCGAACCGGCGCATGAGCCCGGGCCACAGAAGCCCCATCTCGAACGACAGCACCGTCCCCGTGACCGCGCCGACGGCGAACAGCACCGCCGCCACCTTCGACCAGCGCTCCGCCAGCACCAGCGCGTCGCGGTCGTGCCGGCGGAGCCCCCGGTAGTTCGCCAGCAGCGCCAGGGCCGTGAAGGCCACGCCGAAGGGCACGAGCACGATGTGGACGCCGAGCGTGAACGCCATCTGGGTCCGGGCCGGCAGCAGCTGGGACGGGTCGGCGGCAGCGAGGACCGCGCTCAGCACGGCCGCGGCCGCCGGCCCGAGCGCAGGAGGACGACGGCGCCCAGCAGGAACCGAGCTCGCCGTTCCTGCAACCCGTGCCCCCTGGTGTCGACGCGGCCGCCCCATTCTCGCCGGCCGCGCCGACCGGGAGCGGGCAACGACCGCGGTCGAAGCCGGGCTCCGTGCCGCTGGCGTCGGGGGTCGGGGTCCCGGCGGGCGGCAAACGCGCGTTCGGTAGGGTGGTCCGGTGGAGGCTCTGCAAGGGACGTTCCTGGGGGCGGGCACGCCGTCGGTCGATCCCGACGCGGCCGTGGAGCGCGTCCAGCTCGATGCCACCTCGTGGATCGACGTGTCCCGCGGCTGGCTCCGCGGCGCCGACACCCTCCTCGAGGCACTCGTCGAGACGGTGCCGTGGCGGCAGGGCCGTCGCAAGATGTACGACCGGGTCCTCGACGACCCCCGGCTGTCTCACTGGTACAACGCCGCCGACCCGCTCCCCGACCCTGCGCTCGACGCCATCCGGGCGTCGCTCTCGGGCCGGTACCGGGTCCGCTTCGGAGCGGTCGGGCTCAACTACTACCGCGACGGCCGCGACAGCGTCGCCTCCCACCGCGACCGGGAGCTCCGGCACCTCGACGAGACCCTCGTGGCGATCGTCACCCTCGGGGCCGCCCGGCCCTTCCTCGTGCGCCCGCGCGGCGGGGGGCCGTCGCACGACGTGCGGCCAGCGTCTGGTGACCTGCTCGTGATGGGCGGGCGCGCGCAGGCCGACTGGGAGCACTCGGTGCCGAAGGTGGCCCGTGCCGGGCCCCGCATCAGCGTGTCCCTGCGGTGGTCGTCACAGCACGGCCCGCCCACCGCGCCCCGCCGCCGCTGACGCCCGACCGGCCCGGGCGGGACCCACCCGACCGCCAGCTGGGCGCGACCGCCGGCTTGGATGCTCGCGCCGACGAGCGGCGCGGCCGGCAGACTGGCGGCCCAGCACCGATCGTGGAGGCGGGCCGTGCGACTGGCGACGATCCGAACCGGCGACGGCACGCGCGCCGTGCGCGTGGACGACGACCGGCTCGTCGAGCTCGACGCCCCTGACGTCGGCGCCCTGCTCGCCGCCGGGCCCGACGCGATGCGCGAGGCCGCGACCGCACGCGGCCCGGCGCGCGACCCCGCCGCGCTCGACGGGGCCGCGCCCGTCGTCCCCCGGCCGCCGAAGATCATCTGCCTCGGGCTGAACTACGAGCGCCACATCCGCGAGATGGGCCACGAACCGCCCGACGTCCCGACGATCTTCGCCAAGTACACCCGCGCCCTCATCGGGCCCCGCGACCCGATCGTGCTGCCCACCGCCTCGGAGCTCGTCGACTGGGAGGCCGAGCTCGCGTTCGTCGTCGGTGTCGCCGTGCGCCACGCCGACGAGGCCGCGGCACGTCGGGCGATCGCGGGCTACACGATCTGCAACGACGTGTCGATGCGCGACTGGCAGTGGCGCACCGACCAGTGGCTGCAGGGCAAGACCTTCGAGCGCTCGACGCCGGTGGGGCCGGTCCTCGTCACCCCGGACGAGGTGGACGACGCCTGCGACCTGCCGCTCCGCTGCGAGGTCGACGGGGTGGTGCGCCAGGACGCCCGCACCTCGGACCTGGTGTTCGACCCCGTGGCCATCGTCCGGTACGTGAGCACGATCCTCACCCTCGAGCCCGGGGACCTCATCTCCACCGGCACGCCCGGCGGCGTCGGCGCCGGGCTGAGCCCGCCGGTGTTCCTCCGCCCCGGTCAGGTCGTCCGCACCGTCGTCGAGGGCATCGGCGAGCTCCGCAACCCGTGCGTGGCCGAGGCGGACGCCCCGCCGCCGCCCTGACCGCGCTCACCCGACGCGGTACCGGCGCACCGCCAGCGCGGTGAAGATCCCGACGATGAGCACCCACGCCACCGCGAAGTGCCCGGCCGCGGTCGTGAGGTGGACGTGGCTCACGCGGTAGAGGGTGTGGTCGCCGAGGGCGAGGCCCCGGGCGGTGTCGATGGCGGCGGTGATCGGGTTGACCTTCGCCACCGGCTGCATCCAGCCCGGCAGGCGCGACACCGGCGCGAAGGCCGAGCTCGTGAACACGAGCGGCAGCACCGGGATGAACACCGCCGGCTGCACCGTCTCGGGGTCCTTGATCGCCAGCCCGACCCACGCCGAGAAGGCGGTGAGCGCCATCCCGAACAGGACGATCACGACGACCATGCCGACGGCGCCGAGGAAGCCGTTGTGGAAGGAGAACCCGATGGCCAGCGCCGCCGCGACGAGCAGGAGCGACTGGATCCCGAGCCGCAGGCTGTCGCTGAGGGTGCGGCCGACGAGGAAGGCGGAGCGGGCGATCGGCAGCGAGCGGAAGCGGTCGATCATGCCGGACTGGAGGTCGTAGGCGATGCCGACGCCGGAGCCCATCGCCGAGAAGGCCAGGGCCTGCACGAGCACGGCGGGGACGACGAAGTCCTTGTAGTTCGTGCCCGGCCCGATGTTGGCGACGGCGCCGAACACGAACGCGAAGAGGACGAGCTGCATGAGCGGCTGGATGGTCGAGAACACGATCAGGCCCGGGCTGCGCAGCACCTTGCGCAGGTTCCGCTGGGCGACGAGGGCGATGTCGGCGAGGACGCGCGGCGGCGCCAGCGCCGCCCGCTCCTCGATGCTGACGGGCCTGGCCTCGGCGGCGAAGACGGCCATCGTCAGTCCCGCCGGCGGCCGCGCCCGAGGCGGGGCTCCGGCGCGTCGGGGCGGGGCTCCTCGGCGAGGTGCCCGGTCAGGCTGAGGAACACGTCGTCGAGGGAGGGGCGGCGGAGCCCGAGGTCGGCGACCTCGACCCCGGCGGCGTCGAGCGCCCGCACCGCCTCGACGAGCGCGGCGGCCCCGGCGTGGACCGGCACCACCAGCGACCCCAGCTCGGCGTCGGTGACGATGTCGCGCCGCGGGACGCCGAAGGCCTGGGCCAGCGCCGCCGCCGCGGCCGGGACCTGGGCCCGGTCGGGCACCTGCAGGTCGACGACGTCGCCGCCGACCTTCGTCTTCAGCTCGTCCGCGGTCCCCTCGGCGATGATGCGCCCGGCGTCGATGACGCTGATCTGCTCGGCGAGGTGGTCCGCCTCCTCCATGTACTGGGTGGTGAGCACGATCGTCTTGCCCTCGTCGCGCAAGGCCGTGATCACCTCCCAGAGGTGCAGGCGGCTGCGCGGGTCGAGCCCGGTCGTGGGCTCGTCGAGGAACAGCACCTCGGGCGACGCGATGAGGCTGGCGCCGAGGTCGAGGCGCCGCCGCATCCCGCCGGAGTAGCCGCGCACCACCCGGTCGGCGGCGGCGGCGAGGTCGAAGGCCTCGAGCAGCTCGGCGGCCCGCTCCTCGGCCACGGCCCGGCGGAGCCGTCCGAGCCGGCCGACGAGCACGAGGTTCTCCCGGCCGGTGAGGTCCTCGTCGACGGCGGCGAACTGCCCGGTCAGGCCGATGGCGGCCCGCACCTGCTGGGGGTGGGTCACGACGTCGTACCCGGCGACCCGGGCCCGGCCGCCGTCGGGGCGCAGCAGCGTCGAGAGGATCCGGATCGTCGTGGTCTTCCCGGCCCCGTTCGGGCCGAGCAGGCCGACGAGCCGGCCCTCGGGGACCACGAAGTCCACGCCGTGGAGGGCGACGAAGGACCCGAACCGCTTCACCAGGCCCTCGACGACCACGCCGGCGTCCACGCCCGCCGAACCTATTCGGCTTCCGCCCCAGACGCCGTCCTCGTCCCGGGCCCGGCCGTGGAGACCCGATCGGTGCGGGCCTAATGTTTCGCTTCCTATGGAAGAGCCGCTCGGTCGAGAGCTGGCCGTCACCGGCCGCCGGGTCCGAGACCGGTTCGACGCCTGCCTCGGGCAGCACGGCGCCAGCCTCGCGACGTGGGTCGTCCTGCGCTGCGCCGAGCGCGAGGACGGGCTCAGCCAGCGCGAGCTGGCCCGCCGCGTCAACATCGAGGGCCCGACCTTGGTTCGTCAGCTCGACCGGATGGAGCACGACGGGCTCGTCGAGCGGTGCCGCGACGCCGTGGATCGTCGCGTCGTGCGCGTGTGCCTCACCCCGACCGGCCGGCAGCGCCACGCCGAGCTCGTCAGCGTGGCGGCGACGCTCGACGCCCAGCTGCGCACCCTGCTCACCGACGACGAGATCGAGACCCTGCGACGCGTGCTCCCGCGAATCCGCGACTGCTGGCACCCCCACGCGGGGAATGGTCAGCGCGGAGACGGGAGGTAGCGATGGGGACGACCGGCGCCGATCCCCCGGCCGCAGTGCCGCTCGCGCCGGTCCGGACCGAGGACCTCACGAAGGTCTACCCGGGCGGGACGAAGGCGGTCGACACGCTGAACCTCTCGCTCGAGCACGGCGAGATCTTCGGGCTGCTCGGCCCCAACGGGGCGGGGAAGACGACCACGGTGGGGATGCTCACCACGATGGTGGTGCCGACCGGCGGGCGGGCCTGGGTCGGCGGCGTCGACGTGCTCGCCCACCCCGCGCTCGCCAAGCAGAACATCGGGGTCGTCCCCCAGCAGAACACCCTCGACCGGTCACTGTCGGTGTGGGAGAACCTCTACTTCCACGGCCGGTTCTTCGGGATGAGCGCCCGCGAGGCCCGCACCGAGGCCGACTATCGCCTCGAGCAGTTCCGGCTCGTCGACTGGGGCCGGGCCCCCGTCCTCGCGCTGTCCGGCGGCATGGCCCAGCGCCTCATGGTGGCGCGGGCGATCCTCCACAAGCCGACGATCCTGTTCCTCGACGAGCCCACCGCCGGCCTGGACCCGCAGAGCCGGCTGGCGCTCTGGGACATCCTCGGCGAGCTCCACGACGCCGGCGAGACGATCCTGCTCACCACCCACTACATGGAGGAAGCCGACCAGCTCTGCGACCGGGTGGCGATCATGGACCACGGCCAGATCCGGGCCCTCGACCGCCCCTCGGAGCTGAAGCGGAGCATCGGCGCCGACACCGTCGTGACCGTCAACGCCGACGGGGACCTCGAGCGGCTCGAGCGCGTGCTCGCGGGTGAGGTCCCGGGCGTCACCGAGACCCACCGGGTGGACGGCTCGGTGCAGCTCCACCTCCGGGGCGGCGACGGGATCCTGCCCCGCGTGATCAGCGCCGCCGAGCGCGACGGCTTCAACGTCACCGACCTCTCGGTCGCCGAGCCGACGCTCGAGACCGTCTTCATCACCCTGACCGGAAAGGACCTGCGCGACTGATGGCTAGCGCGACGACCACCGTCGACACCACCCTCGTCGACACGACGACCCGCACCGCCACCCTCGCCAGCTGGACCGCCTTCAAGGCGCTGCTGCTGCGGGACATGACGGTGCTGCGGAAGAACCTCAAGGAGTTCATCCCCCGCACGGTGCTGCAGCCGTTCCTGCTCGTGTTCGTGTTCACGTACGTGTTCCCGAAGATCGGGCAGGGCATCGGCGCCGCCCGGGGCGCCGGCGCGGGTGCGTCCGGCTTCGCGACGCTCCTCGTCGCCGGCGTGGTCGGCATCACGATCCTGTTCCAGGGCATCCAGTCCGTGGCCCTCCCGATGGTCCAGGAGTTCGGCTACACGAAGGAGATCGAGGACCGGGTGCTCGCCCCGCTCCCGGTGGCGATGGTCGCGGTGGCCAAGGTCGCGTCCGGCGCGATCCAGGGGCTCATCGCCGCGCTCATCGTGTTCCCGATCGCCGCGGTCGTCCCCGCCAGCCCGATCCACCTGCACGTGTCGTGGCTGGTGCTGCTCACTCTCGCCCCGCTGGCGTGCGTCAGCAGCGCCGCGCTGGGGCTCACGTTCGGCACCCGCTTCGAGCCGCGCACGGTGCCGATCATGTTCGGGGTGGTCGTGATCCCCCTCACGTTCCTCGGCTGCGTCTACTACTCGTGGGTGGCGCTCACCCCCATCAAGGTGGGTGGCTTCTCGTGGCTGAAGACGCTCGTGCTCGTGAACCCGCTCGTGTACATGAGCGAGGGATTCCGCGCCGCGCTCACGAACGCCAACCACATGTCCCTGCTGGCGGTCTACGGCGTGCTGCTCGGCTTCGCCGCCCTGTTCCTGTACTTCGGGATCAACGGCTTCAAGAAGCGGGTCCTGAGCTGACCGGGGCCGCGGCGACGGCCGAGCGTGCTCCCGCGGCGACCGCGGGCGGGCGGCGTCAGCGCCGCGGCGCCAGGTCGAGGTCGGGGGGTGGCTCCTCCGGGATCTTCCAGCGCAGGAACTCCTTGTCGTAGACCTCGTGGTAGGCGTTGGCGGCGTCGACCATGGCCCGGAACGCGGGCTCGAAGCGGTCCCAGTCCTCGGACTCGATCGACTTGCTGACGGCGGCGACCTCTTCGTTGATGAACTTGTCCATGTTGTCGGCGTACTTGGGGCGGAGGAAGGCCCCCTTCTCCATGAGGTTCACGGCTTCCTTGAGCTGGAACCGAGCGAGGGCCCGGTTGTGGGCCTGGCCGGCGTAGTAGCACTTCCAGATCCGGGCGCCGACGAGCGGCATGATCTCGGCCATGCCCGGCATGAGGTGACCGAGCTCGTCGAGCGAGAAGGTCCCCTTGCCGGTGTCGATGATGTGTTCGTGGTCCGCGGCGGGCGTCATGGCGCGCAGCCTACCGGGCCGGCGCGGCGCGACGGCGAGCCGCGCGTCGGCGCGGTGCGGACGAGCGGGCGCCGCCCACCGTCGCCGACGGCGCGGCGCGCGGACGCGCGTCGAGGGCCGGATCGCCACCGCGACGCCGGCCGCGAGAGCATGGCGGCGTGACCGAGATCCTCCTCACCGAGCAGGCGTTCCGGAGCTTCGGCGATCGGATCGCCCGCTCCGGGATCCCCGCGCGGCTCGTGCGGCTGCAGCCCGACGGCCGGCTCGTCGTCAACGGGGAGATCGAGCCTCCGGACGCGGCGCAGCCCGAAGTGGCCTGGCTCACGGCCGACGCCTTCTACGACGGGAGCGTCGAGCCGTTCTTCGCCGTCGTCGCGTCGAAGCCGTCGGTCCGGTGGCTGCACTCGGCGGCCGCCGGCGTCGACCTGCCGTACTACGCCGGGCTCGGCGAGCGGGGGGTGCGCGTCACGACCTCGCACGTGAACGCCATTCCGATCGCCGAGTACGTCGTCGGCGCGGTGCTGGCCCAGCTCCAGCAGGCGCACCGCTGGCGGGAGGCCCAGGCGGCGCGCGCGTGGCGTCACCACGAGTTCCGCGAGGTGTGGGGCACGACGTGGCTGATCGTCGGCCTCGGCGCCATCGGCACCGCGGTCGCGACCCGGGCGCGCGCCTTCGGGGCCCGGGTGCTCGGCGCGCGGCGACACCCGACCGGCGCCGAGCCGGTCGACGAGCTGCTCCTGCCGGACGGGCTGCTGGAGTCGGTGCCTCGCGCCGACGTCGTGGTGCTGGCGGTGCCGGGCACCGCCGAGACGCATCGGCTCGTCGACGACGCCTTCCTCGCCGCCATGCGGCCCGGCTCGGTGCTCGTGAACGTCGGGCGCGGCTCGCTCGTCGACGAGGCCGCGCTGCTGCGGGCCCTGGACCGGGGCGTGCCGGAGGCGGCGATCCTCGACGTGTTCGCGACCGAGCCGCTCCCTGCGCACAGCCCGTTCTGGGACCACCCCCGGGTGGTGGTGACCCCGCACTCCTCCGCCGGTGGCAGCGGCCGGCTGGGGCGCGCCGCCGACCTCTTCGTCGAGAACCTGGGCCGCTACCGACGCGGCGAGCGGCTCCACCACGAGGTCGACCCCGCCGACCTGCCGTCGGGCTCGCGGCGCGACCGCCCGTGACCGACGCCGCCGACCTCCGCAGCGTCGACGACGCCGCCGCCGGCGCGCGGGCGGTCGACGATCGGCGAGCTCGACCGAGCCGTGGTGACGCCGGCCCCAGGCTGACCCGGGGCGGCGGGCGGTAGCGTCGGGCCGCGACCACCTACGACCCCTTCGACGACCGCCCGCCGGAAGACGCCTGGCCGCTGCTGGCCCGGCTGCGCGCCGAGACCGCGGTCGCGACGATCGCCGGCGGCCTGCGCTACGTCACCCGCTACGAGGACTGCCGCGACGTGCTGCGCGACGTGGCGTCGTACTCGAACGGGTCGGGGATGAAGGAGCCGGGCGTCGAGATCCCCGCCGAGGAGCGGCTGCTCGGCGAGCTCGACCCGCCGCTCCACACCCCGGTGCGGCGGGTGATGGTGACCGCGCTCACCCCGCGCGTCGTGCACGCGGCCGAGCCGTTCATCGCCGACACCGCCGCCGCCCTCCTCGACGCCGTCCCGGTCCCCGGCACCGCCGACCTCGTGCCCGCGTTCACGGTGCCGCTGCCGAACCGGGTCACCGTGCACCTGCTCGGGCTCCCGGCCGCCGACGCCGAGCGGCTGGCGGGCTGGGCCAAGGAGCTGATGGAGAGCGAGTTCCCGCGCACGAACCGCACCGCCCGCGGCGAGGGCTTCGCCGCCGCGTTCCCCGAGTTCGCCGGCTACATCGACGACCAGATCGACCGGCGGGCCGCCGGCGCGCGGGCCGACGAGGACGCCGGCGTCCTGACCCGGCTCGTCGCCCTCGAGGTCGACGGCCGGCGCCTCCCCCGCCGCCAGGTCCGGGCGCTCGTGCGCAACCTCATCACCGGCGGGCTCACCACGACCAGCCAGCTGCTCGGGAACCTGCTCCACGAGCTGCTGCGCGACCCCGACCTGGCGAGCGCGGCCCGCGGCGACGACGGCGCGCTGAGCGGCGCCATCGAGGAGAGCCTGCGCCTCGCGCCGCCGGTCCTGTTCGTCGCCCGCGGCTGCCAGCGCGACACCGAGGTGGGGGGCACGTCGCTGACGGCCGGGGAGCGCGTGATCGTGGGGACGGGGTCGGCGAACCGCGACGAGGCCGTGTTCCCGGGCGGGGACGAGTTCCGCGTCGACCGGCCCAACGGGGACCAGCACCTCACCTTCGGGTACGGGCCGCACGTCTGCCCCGGGGCGGCGCTGGCGCGGGTCGTGGCCCGGGTGGGGCTGACCGCGTTCCTCCGACGTTTCCCGCCCGGGGCCGTCCGCCTCGCCGACGGCTTCCGCTACGAGAACGTCCCCACCTTCTTCGAGTGCGGCCCCCGCCGCCTGCCGATCGAGACCCGCGCCCCCGCGTGATCGCGGCGAGCCCGTGGCCCGCCCTCGCCGGGCGCCGCGTGCTGATCACCGGCGCCACCGGTCGCGTCGCGTTCCCGATCGCCCGCGCCCTGGCGGCCACGAGCACGGTGTTCGGCGTGGCGCGCTTCTCGGACCCCGACGGCCCGGCGCGCCTCGAGGCGGCCGGCGTCACGCCCGTGCGCGCCGACCTCGGGCGCGCCGACCTCGACGCGCTCCCCGACGCCGACTTCGTGTTCCACGCCGGCGCCGCGCTCGGTCGGGAGTCGTCGGACTGGCAGCGGGCGTTCGCGGTCAACGTCGAGGCCGCCGGGCGGCTCGTCGCCCGCTACCGCGGCGCCGCCAGCTTCGTCGCCTGCTCCACCGGTTCCGTCTACCAGTACCAGGGCGCCCGTCCCCTGCGAGAGGATGACCCGCCGGGCCTGCACCTCGGCCTGTACAGCCTCTCGAAGATCGCCGGCGAGGCGGTGGTGCAGTTCGCGGCCCGGCAGCACGAGGTGCCGACGACGATCATCCGCATCTGCTCCGCCTACGGGCCGCTCGGCGGGGCCCCGGCCGACCGGCTCGACCGCCTGGTCGCCGGTCGCGACATCCCGCTGCACCCGGGCCCGCCGAACCGGTACAACCCGATCTACGAGGACGACTACGTGCGGCTCGGCGTGCGGGCCCTGCTCGCGGCGCGCGTCCCGCCGCTGGTCGTGAACTGGGCCGGCAGCGAGACCGTCAGCGCCGAGGAGTACTGCGAGCTCCTCGGGGAGCTCGTGGGCGCCCGCCCGCGCTTCCGGTACACCGACGCCGCGCCGACGCCGCTGTGGCCCGACGTGACCCGCATGCACGACGTGCTCGGCCGCACCGAGGTGCCGTGGCCGGAGGGGATGCGCCGCATGGCGGCGGCGCGCCACCCCGACCGGGTCGCGCGCTGAGGGGGAGGGCTCGGGGGACCGGAGCCGCGGTCGGGCCCGGCCCGGCCACCGACGAGAATGGGGACGCGCCCACCCCAGCCCGGTGGCGCAGCCGGTGACCGATCGGAGGACGATGACGGACGCGCGCGGCGCCGACCGCGCACCGCGGCGGGCCTCGACGGGGCCGCCGGTCGTCGACCTGGCCCGCCTCGAGGAGCTGGCGACCGCCCGCCTGGACGCCGGGGCCGCCGAGTACATCAACCGCGGCGCCGGGGACGGCGTGACGCTCGCCGCCAACCGCCGCGCCTGGCAACGCCGGCTCCTGCGGCCCCGGGTGCTGCGCGACGTGCACGTCGTCGCCACCGGCGGCGTCGTCCTCGGCACCGAGGTGCGCGCGCCCGTCCTCGTCGCGCCGACCGCCATGCAGCGCCTGGCGGCACCCGACGGGGAGCGGGCGACCGCCCGCGCCGCCGCTCGCGCCGGAACCGTCATGGTGGTGTCGATGGCGGCCAGCTGCTCGCTCGAGGAGGTCGCGGCCGCCGCGCCGGGGGCGCCGCGCTGGGCCCAGATGTACCTGCTGCGCGACCGGGGTCGCACGCGCGCCCTGGCCGAGCGGGCCGCCGAGGCCGGCTACACGGCCGTCGTGGCGAGCGTCGACGGCGCCGCCGTCCCGCACGGCGACCACGGGGGCGCTACGCCCCCGGGGCTCGCGTTCCCGAACCTGGCGCCCCCCGGGCGTCCCGGGGACGGCGACCTCCTCGCCACCCTGGCCGACTTCGACGCCGGCGTCACCGCCGCCGACCTGGCCCGGTTCCGCGAGTGGAGCGGGCTCCCGCTGGTCGTCAAGGGGGTGCTGCGGGGCGACGACGCCCGCGCCGGCGTCGACGCCGGCGCCGCGGGCGTGGTGGTCTCGAACCACGGCGGCCGGATCGTCGACGGCAGCGTCGCGACCGGCGACGTGCTCCCCGAGGTCGTCGACGCCGTCGGCGGCGACGCCGAGGTGTACGTCGACGGCGGGATCCGCGGGGGCGCCGACGTGGTGAAGGCGCTCGCCCTCGGGGCCCGCGCCGTCATGGTCGGACGACCCGCGGTCTGGGGTCTCGCCCTCGACGGCGAGGAGGGGGTCGTCGCCGTGCTCGACGCGCTCACCCGCGACCTCGGTCGCGTCATGGCGTTCTGCGGCGCCGCCGACCTGTCCGCGGTCACCCGCGACCTCCTCGCGAGCGCGTCACCGTGACGTCGACGGCGCGGCGATGGGTGGGTCGCGCCGCGGCCCTGGCCGTCCTCGGCGTCGCGGCCGCGGCGCCCACCGCGGCCGGGGCGCCGGCGCCGGTGGCGGCGTGGGCTCCGCTCGCGCGCGCGGCGACCGTCGTCGACGTCGCTGGCCCGAGGAGCGACGGGACGTTCGTGGTCGCCACCGCCGGGCGCCTGGCCGTCCTGACCCCCGACGGCACGGTGAGCCCGTTCGCGCGCGGGGCCGGCGGCTACGCGACGCGCCTCGGCACCGAGGCCTACCTGGCCCTGACCCCGGACCAGCCCGTCGACGGCGCCGACTGCGCCTTCCACCAGGACGACGTCTACGCCCTCGAGCCCGCCGGTCGCCCCGGCGTCGTGGTCGTCGACCCGCAGGGCCGGGCGCGGCGGGCGGTGAACCTGCCGCGCGGCGACGTCCCGAACGGGATCGTCTACGACGCCGTCGGCGCCTTCGGGCACCGGCTGCTCGTCACCGCGCGCGCCAAGCGGGGCACCGCGGTCTTCGCCATCAACTGCGACGGGCAGGTCCACGCCATCACCACGACCGGGCCCCGGGTCGAGGGCGGCCTGGCCGTGGCGCCGGCGACGTTCGGTCCCTACGCCGGCGACCTCATCGCCCCCGACGAGCTCAGCGGACGGATCATCGCCTTCGACGCCCACGGCGGATCCCGCACCGTCGCGGTGTCCGGGCTGCCCACGGGAGGGGACGTCGGCGTCGAGAGCGCCGGGTTCGTGCCCCCCGGGTTCGGCCCGGCCTGGATCGCGCTCCTCGCCGACCGGCGCACGCCCGGCAACCCGCACCCGGGCAGCGACCAGGTCCTCCGGCTCGCCGGCGGCGCGCTCCTCGCGGGCGGCGCCCGACCCGGCGACCTCGTCGTCGCCACCGAGGGCGGCGCCCAGACCGTCGCGGTGTCGTGCGCGGCCACCTGCACCGTCCAGCACGTCGCCGACGGCCCGACCGCGACGCACGCCGAGGGTCACGTCGTGTTCGCGGCCACGCCGTGACGACGACGCCGCGGTAGCGTCCGATCCGTGATCCTCGCGATGACGCCGTCGGAGCGCGACGCGTTCCTCGCCGGCGTCCACGTCGGCGTGCTCAGCGTCGCCGAACCCGGGCGGGCACCGCTCACCGTCCCGGTCTGGTACGCGTACGAGCCCGGCGGGCTCGTCACCGTCCTGACCGGCCGCACCTCCCGCAAGGCCGAGCTCCTCGAGCAGGCGCAGCGCCTGAGCCTCTGCGCGCAGACCGAGACCGCGCCGTACCAGTACGTGAGCGTCGAGGGTCCCGTGGTGCGGGTCGACACCACCGTCGACGCCGCCGAGCGCCAGGCCATGGCCTACCGCTACCTCGGCCGGGAGTTCGGCGACCTCTACCTCGCCGCCACCGAGGCCGACGCCGCGGAGGAGGTCGCGATCCGCATGCGGCCCGAGCGCTGGCGCACCGTCGACTACAACAAGCAGTTCGGCTGACCGGCACCGGGACCGGGTCCCGGACGTCGTCGGTCAGTGCGGGATCTCGCCGGCGTTCACGAGGATCGACTGGGCCGTGACCATGCGGGCCCGGTCGGAGGCGAAGAAGACCACGACCTCGGCGACGTCCTCGTCGGCGGGGATCTCGCCGAGCGGCATGTTCTTGGCGATCCCGGCGACGATCTCGTCGGGGGCGACGCCCTGGGCCTGGGCGGTCATCTCGACGTAGCCCTCGACCGGTGGGCCCCACATCCACGACGGCACCACCGTGTTCACGCGGATCTTGTGCGGGCCGAGCTCCTTGGCCAGGTAGTACATCGCCGACGTCAGCGCGCCCTTCGACGACGCGTACGCCATCTGCATGAGCTGCGGCCAGTACATGGCCTGCGACCCGATGAACACGATGGCGCCGCCCCGCGTCTTCAGGTGCGGGATCGCCGCCTCGCAGATCCGCAGGGTCCCGAGGACGTTCGTGTCGAAGGTCTGACGCCACTGGTCGAAGTCGGCCCCCTCGAGGCCGCCGAAGACCGTGTCGAGCGCGGCGCAGTTCACGACCGAGTCGAGCCGCCCGAACCGCTCGACCGCGCCGTCGACGAGGCCCGCGCACGCGGCCGGGTCGGTGATGTCGGTCCGCCGCCACGCCACCCGTCGGCCCGACGGGTCGAGCTCCGACGCCACCGCCTTCAGGTTCTCCTCGCGCCGGGCGCCGAGCATCACCGACGCCCCCTCCCGGAGGGCCACCGCCGCGATCTCGCGGCCGAGGCCGGGGCCGACCCCCGACACCACCATCGTCGTGCCCTCGAGCAACACGGGTTCCTCCTCGGTCGGGTTCTCGGCTCATTCTTGTCACGGGCGCCTCGCCGCCGGCCACGCCGCCGGTGCGAGCCCGCCGCGACGGACCCCGATGCGACGGGCGGGCCGATGCTGGTGCGGCGGCCACGGGCCGGGCCGTCGGCGACGACTTCCGGGCGCCCTGGTACCCCGGCGCCGGGTTCGGCCTGCCGACCCGGACGCCCGACCCGGAGCGCGTCGCCGCGGGTTTCTATGCTGCCGGCGCCCGCGGCCTCGCCGGGGGAGAGGCCGTCCAAACCCATGTCGCAACGCGGACAACGACTCATCGCAGCGGCGCGCCAGCCGCTGCCCGAGGGCACGTTCGCGGTCGGCGCGGGCCTGATGGTCGCCGCGGTCACGACCTACGGGTTCCAGATCCTGGGGTTCCGGGCCCTCTCGAAGACCGACTACGCGGCGCTGAACGCGCTCTGGGTGTTCGTGTTCATCCTCGCCCCCGGGATCTTCCTCCCGCTCGAGCAGGAGGTCGGGCGCGCCGTCGCCGCCCGCCGGGCCCGGTCGATCGGCGGCGGCCCGGTGGCCCGTCGGGCCGCGGCGCTGGGCCTCGCCTTCGCCGGCGGGCTCGCCGCGCTGGCGGTGGTGATCGCCGCCGTGACCCCGATCGTCGGCCGGCTGTTCGCGGGGAACGACGGGCTCGTCGCCTGCCTCGTGCTCTCGCTCTTCACCTACGGCTTCGAGCTGCTGGCGCGGGGCCTGTTCGCGGGTCACGGCCGCTTCGGCGCCTACGGCGTGAGCATGGGCGCCGAGGGCGTCATCCGGATCCTGCCCGTCGCCGTGCTGGCGGCGGCCTCGGTCTCGAACCCGCTCTGGTACGGGCTGTGCCTCGCCGGGCCGCCGGCGCTGGCCACCCTCGTCGCGCTCCGCGGCGAGCGCGACCTCCTGCCGCCCGGGCCCGACGCGCCGTGGTCGGAGCTCTCCGCCAACCTCGGCTACCTCCTCTTCGGATCGCTGTTCGCGCAGATCCTCGGCTACGCGCCGTTCCTCGGCGCCCAGGTCCTCGCCTCGTCGGGGCAGCGGAGCGCGGTCGCCGACTTCATCGTCGGGCTGTTCCTCGCCCGGATCCCGATCGTGCTGTTCCAGGCCGTCCAGGCTGCGCTCCTCCCGAAGCTGGCCGCGCTCGTCAGCGCCGGCCGGCACGAGGACTTCCGCGACGCGGTGCGGAAGCTGGTGCTGGTCGTCGTGACCATCGGCGGGGTCGGCGTGCTCGCGGCGGCGACCCTCGGGCCCTTCGTCGGGAAGGTCCTCTTCGGCGGCAAGTTCCACCTCAACGACCTGGACCTCGCCCTGCTCGCCGCCGGCAGCGGCCTCTTCATCCTGGCCCTGACGCTGGCCCAGGCGCTCATCGCCCTCCTCGGGCACCGCCAGGCGATGGTGGCGTGGCTGGTCGGGATCGCCGTCTTCGCCGCCACGACCGCGGCGAGCGGCAGCGACCTGTTCCTGCGGGTCGAGGTCGGCTCCATCGTCGGCGCCGCCGCCGCCGCCGGCGTCATGTTCCGGGCCCTGCAGGACCGCCTGCGGACCGGGGTGTCGAGCGACAGCCTCGCGGCGCTCGTCGAGCAGATCGAGCACGAGCCGCTCGAGATCTGAGCCTCGCGTCCCGGCCCGGCGGCGGCTCAGTTGACGCCGTCGCGCAAGACCGCGACCAGGACCCGCATGATGAGGACCGTGGAGCAGAAGAGCCCGAAGTAGCCGAAGAACCGGAAGAGCGACGTGCCACCGGTGAACGGCGGGCCGCCTCGGATCGCGATCAGCGCCACCGACACGCCGCCGACGCCGGCGCCGAGGATCGCCAGGACAAAGCGGTTCACGAGCCGGGTGACGCCGACGACGTCCCGGGGCTCGGAGAGCAGGCTGACCCGGACCCGCAGCCCGTCTCGCTCGGTCGCGGTCACGATGCGGTCCAGCTGTCGCGGGACGCGCCGCAACGTGGGCAGCAGCTTGATGAGCTCGGCGCGCGCGATCGCCTCGACGTTCTCCGGCATCAGCCGATCGCCGACGATCTCGAGCGCAGCTCGTTCTGCCTCGTCGATGGTCTCGAAGCCCGGCGCCATCGTGCGCAGGGTCCCGTCGAGGGTCACGAGGGCCCGGAAGAAGGTGCTCAACCCGGTCGCGACGCTCAGGTCGAAGTCGTGGAGGAGGTGCAGGAGCTCGTTGAACATGGCCGGGCTCGGCTTCGCGCCCGCACCGAGGTGGCGGCCGATGAAGCGGGCGAGCGCGCGCTCGAGGGCCTCGTCGTCGACGGGGCTGTGCACGTCGGCCACCCGGAGCAGGGCCTGGCGGAGCAGGTCGGGGTCGTTGTTCGCGAGCGCGTACATCATCTCGCGCACCGCGGTCTGCTCGAGCGGGTCCAGCACGCCGGTGGCGCCGAAGTCGATGAGCCCGAGCCGACCGTCGGCGAGCACCATCACGTTCCCCGGGTGCGGGTCCGAGTGGAACCGCCCGTCGCCGAGGATCTGGCCCAGGACGGTGCGCAGCAGCTCCCCCGCCAGCCGTGACCGGTCCACCCCGAGCGCGTCGACGCGGTCGGCCTGCCGCACGCTGACGCCGTCGAGCCACTCCATGACGAGGACCCGCGGCGTCGTCAGGTCCGGGTACACGCGCGGGACCCGAACCTGCGAGCCGGCCGGCAGGTGCCCGCCGATCTGCACCGCGTTCTGCGCCTCGACGAGGTAGTCGAGCTCCTCGCGGAGGCGCTCGGAGAACTCGCGTGCGATCCCGCGCACGTCCCAGCGGGCCCCCCACGACGTGCGGGACTCGATGGCCTCGGCGACACGCGCGAGGACTTCGAGGTCCCGGTCGACGAGCTCGGCGACGCCCGGGCGCTGCACCTTGACGATGACGACGTCGCCGCCGTGGAGCCGAGCCCGGTGGGCCTGCCCGATCGAGGCCGCCGCCACCGGGGACCAGTCGAACTCGGCGAAGACGGCCTCGACCGGGGCGCCGAGCTCCTCCTCCAGGACGCTCGCCAGCTCGTCCGGGCCCACGGGCGGGACCGCGTCCTGGAGCTTCGAGAGCTCGGCGGCGACGTCGTCCGAGACCAGGTCCGGCCGGGTCGAGAGGACCTGGCCCAGCTTCACGAACATGCCGCCGGCGTCCTCGAGCGCCACCCGCAGCCGGCGGCCGACCGGCGCGCGCTCGTGCCGGGTCTGGCGGCCCATCCCCAGCGCGGGTCCGAGGCCCTGCCGGGCCGCGATCGCGGTGATCTGGGCGTAGCGCTGGACCCGGTGCCCGCGCCGGCGCAGCGACCGGATCGGTCGCGGGATGCTCGACAGGCCCGTCTGGGCCCGAGCCATCGCGCCGGGTCGGGCGAGGAACTCGATCCACACCGACGCCACCAGGGAGCCGAACGCGGAGAACAGCAGCACGTTGCGAACGAAGCCCGTGTTCGGGTTCGACCGCTGCCCCGCGATCGCCAGCGAGATGCCGATGCCGACCAGCCACCCGAAGAACCCCGACGCCACGGTGAGCGAGAACGATCGGCGCACGCCGAGCAGCCGCCCGCCGACCCACGCCGTGAGCAGGGTCCCGGGCAGGGCGAGCGCGACGACGAGGATCGCGACCCCACCCAGTGACGCCGCCGCGAGCTCGGGCGCGATCACCGATCGCACCGCGCGCGAAGAGCAGCGACCATGATGGCCCGGTGGCGCGGGGACGAGACGGCTGGTGGCGGGTCGCCGCCGCCGGCGCGGCCGGCCTGGGGCTCGCGGTCGGCGGCGGGTGGGGCACCGCGGGGCGCGCCGCGGTCGTGCAGACCTACGTCGCGCTCGGCGACTCGTACACGGCCGGACCGCTCATCCCGCTCCAGCAGCCGAACCCGCTCGGCTGCCTCCGGTCCGACCACGACTACCCGAGCGTCATCGCCGCCGCGCTCGGCGTGTCGACCTTCCGCGACGCCAGCTGCAGCGGCGCCACGACCGACAACATGACCGCGCCGCAGAACGTCACGCCGGGGCCCAACCCGCCCCAGTTCGACCGTCTCGACGCGCAGACCCAGCTCGTGACGGTGGGGATCGGCGGGAACGACATCGGGTTCGAGCAGATCGCCACGACGTGCGCCACGGCCAGCCCGGCCGGCACCCCGTGCCACGACCACTACGTCGTGAACGGCGACGACCAGCTCAGCGACCGCATCGTGGCCACGGCACCGAAGGTCGCGTCGGTCCTGCAAGGGATCCACACGCGGTCGCCGATCGCCGAGGTCGTCGTCGTTGACTACCTCGCCATCCTCCCTGAAACCGGGTTCGGGTGCTGGCCCCAGGTGCCGTTCGCGTACGGCGACGTGCCGTACCTCCGGGCGAAGGAGCACCAGCTCAACGCCATGCTGGCTCAGCAGGCGGCCGCGAACGGGGCCCGGTTCGTCGACGCCTACACGTTCAGCATCGGCCACGACGCCTGCGACCCGCCGTGCCTCCGCTGGGTCGAGCCGGCGGCGCCGAGCTCGCCGGCGGCGCCGCTGCACCCGAACGCGGTCGGGATGCGGGCGACGGCGGACGCGGTGCTGGGCGCCCCGCCGCCGGCCTCCGGTCCCTGTCCGGTGACGGCCGGGCCGCGCTTCACCGGCTGAGCGCGGCGCCGCGGCGCCGCGCTCGGCCGCGCGGGGACGGCCGGCGCCTACCTCGGATCCCGCCACATCAGCCACAGGCGCGGGCCGTCGGCGAAGTCGTAGGTGTCGGTCACGACGAACCCGTGCCGCTCGTAGAAGGGCACGTTCGACTCCTTCGAAGACTCGAGGTAGCTCGGCAGGCCGTCGGCGTCGCAGCGGGCCAGCTGGTCGGCGAGCAGCGCCGACCCGAGGCCCTGGCCCTGGCGGTGCGGGTCGGTCCCGAGCGTGGCCAGGTACCAGTGGGGAGGCGCCGACGGATGGCGCCGCTCCACCGCCTGGAACCCGGCCAGGCGGCTCGGGAGCACGCGGAGCGAGACGAGCCGGACCAGCCCGGGCAGCATGCGCAGCTGGTCGACGGGGCCGAGCCGCCACCGGCCGGGCGGGAGCCACAGCGCGACCGCGGCGAGGTCGTCGGTGGTGAAGATCTCGCCGTGCCGCCCGAAGGGGCCGCGCAGCTCCAAGTCGCGGAAGAAGCGCTCCATGCGCGCCAGCCGCCGGTCGGCGTCGGGGAGGAACCAGGCCATGACCGGGTCGTCGGCGAAGGCGCGGGTCAACGTGCGGGCCAGCTCCGGGTACTCGGAGCGCTCCGCCGTCCGCACCGCGGCCGTCGCTGCCATCGCCGCGCATCGTACGCGGGCCGGTCACGAGCCGGCCGGGGCGGCCGCACCGGTCGCCGGGTCGGGCTCGGGGCTACCCTCGCCTCGGCGCCGCGCCGGGCGCGCCGCGACCGGCGGCGCGTGGAGGGGCCGATGGCCTACAGCAGCGGCCGCGTCGTCCACGACGCCGACGCGCACCTCATGGAGACGCCGACGTGGCTGCGCGACCACGCCGACCCGGGCCTGCGCGAGCGCATCGAGCCGCTCCGCTACCCCGGCGGCAACGAGCTCCGCCAGACCGGCGACCCGGCCGACCAGCTGCGCGACCTCGACGCCGCGTTCGAGCGGCTCCGGGCGCGGCACGCGTCGCCCGAGTACCGAGCCGACGAGGCCGCGCTCATCATGCGGCGCAAGAACTTCGCCGCCACCGGCTCGTTCGTGGCCGAAGACCGGCCGCGGGCCTTGGACCTGCTCGGCTTCTCGAGCCAGCTGGTCTTCAACACGTTCCACAACCGGCGCCTGCGCGACTGGGAGCACGGCGACGACCCCGAGCTCGCCGACGGGGTGGCCCGCGCGCACAACCGCGGCATGATCGAGTTCTGCTCCGTCGACCGGCGGCTGCTGCCGACCCTGTACGTGCCGCTCGCCGAGTTCGAGCGGGCGGCGGCGATGGCGAAGGAGGCCGTGGCCATGGGCGCGGCGGCGCTCCTCGTCGCCTCGGGCTGCCCGCGCCGCCACTCCCCCAGCCACGTCGGCCTCGACCCGGTGTGGGCGGTGGCGCAGGAGGCGGGCATCCCCGTGGTGTTCCACGTCGGCGGCACCGGCGACCTCATCGACGCCGCCTACTTCCGGAACGGGCGGCCGGTCCCGCCCGACTTCCACGGCGGCGAGGAGAACTTCCGCTCCGTCGACTACATGGGCATCCCGCGCCCGCCGGCGCAGACGCTCGCCACCATGATCTTCGACGGCGTCCTCGACCGCTTTCCGGACCTGCGCTTCGGCGTCATCGAGCAGGGGGCGGCCTGGGTGCCGTCGTGGCTGCGCCAGATGGAGGCGGCCTTCGACGCGTTCGAGCGGCACGAGGAGCGGCTCCGCGCCCTCTCGCTCCGGCCCACCGAGTACGTGCGCCGCCAGGTGCGCGTCACGCCCTACCCGACCGAGGACGTCGGCTGGATCATCGCCAACTCGCCCCCTGAGGTGTGCCTGTTCTCGTCGGACTACCCGCACGTCGAGGGCGGCCGTCGGCCGCTCGAGCGGTTCGAGGCCTCGCTCGGGGACGCGGACGAGGCCACCCGCCGCCGCTTCTACTGCGACAACTTCGTCGACCTCATGGGC
>DASZJD010000067.1 GCA_035948415.1 Acidimicrobiia bacterium
GGAGGAGTCGGTAGGCGAGCAGCAGCGCGGCGACGCTCGTCAGGGCGGCGAGGGTCTCCGACATCAGGAGGCCGTCGTTCATCCACAGGTTCGGGTAGACGGCGGCGACGCCGCCGGCGACGAGCCCGAGGCGGGCGCCGCGGACTTCTCGGCCGAGCAGTGCGACCAGAGCGACGACCGCCGTCCCGAGCAGCGCCATCGTGAACCGCATCCACAGCTGGCTGTCGCCCGGGAGCTCCGCGGCGGGGACGAGGACGAGCGTCGTGAGCGGGGGGTGGTCGGCCGCGGGCTGGCCGCCCACGGAGGCGGGCAGGGGGTAGACGAAGCCGCGGCCGTCCGCCACCGTGTTCGCCTCGAGCCGGTAGAAGACGGCGTCGTAGAACCCGTGGTCGTACCGGGTGACGCTGAGCACGTAGGCGACGCGCACCGCGAGGGCGCAGAGGACGATGAGGAGGAGGACGCGTGCGAAGCTGGGCCTCGGCCGGGACACGGGCGCGGTCGAAGTCGTCATCGGGCTGGGCGCTCGGATCGCGGCCTCAGCCCGGCGGCGGGACCCTCCCCGGACGGCGCGCCCCGCGTGCGATCACGGTCGTCCAGCACGGCTCGCAGCGCCTCTCCCCATCGGCGGGCGGCAGCCTAGCGAGCGACCGGTCGGCGACCCGGGCCAGACGCCGGTCCGGCGGTCGACGTCGACTCGGCGCGTGCGTGCGACGGGACCGTCAGCGGTGACGGAGCGGCGAGTCGATCGGGAACCGGAGGAGGTGGGACGCGACGGGCCTGCCGATGAGGTGGCCCTGGAGGAAGTCGCAGCCGAGCTCCACCAGCCGTTTCGCTTGCTCCGGTCGCTCGACACCCTCGGCGATCGTCCGGAGGTGCAGCGACTGCGCGAGCCCGATGATCGCCTGCACGATGGCCTCGGACTCGGACTCGCTCCCGAGGCCCTCCACGAACGAGCGGTCGATCTTCAGGGCCTCCACCGGGAAGCGCTTGAGGTAGGCGAGCGACGAGTAGCCGGTCCCGAAGTCGTCGATGGCGAAGTGGACGCCGACCGCTCGGAGGTCGGCGAGCGCCTTCGAGATGTAGTTGGCGTCCTCCAGGAACACCGATTCCGTGACTTCGAGCCAGAGCCGATGGGCCGGGAGCTCGGTGGCCTCGAGGATGCTCGCGATCGTGGGGACGAGCCCGGGATCGACGAGCTGTCGAGGCGACAGGTTCACGTTCAGGGTCAGCTCGGCGGGGCCGTGCCGCGCCCGCTCCCAGCGGACCACGTCGGCGCAGGCGGTCTGGAGGATGTGGGTCCCGAGCGCGACCATCAGGCCGTTGTCCTCGGCGACCGGGATGAACTCGGTCGGGCTGATCTGACCCAGGGTGTGGTGCTCCCAGCGAGCCAGGGCCTCGACGCCGCAGACGGTGCCGTCGGCGGTGACGATGGGCTGGTAGTGGGCGCAGATCTCGTGGGCGTCGACGGCGGACCGGAGGCCCTCGTTGATGAGCAGCCTCCGGGACACGACGGAGCGCAGCTCGTCGTCGAAGACCTCGATGCGCGCCCGCCCCAGGTCCTTGGCCCGGTACATCGCCACGTCGGCGTGCGACAGGGCGACCTCCGGCGTTCCTTCGCCGGCACCGGCGTACGCGATGCCAACGCTCGCCGTCACCACCAGCTCCCGGCCCGACGGCAGGCGCAGCGGCTCGCGGACCGCTTCGCTGATCCGATCGGCGAGCTCCCGCACGTCGGCGGGGTCGGTGCCGGGGCAGACGACGACGAACTCGTCACCGGCGAGCCGCCCGAGCCGGCCGGTGTCGCCGACGACGGCCGCGATCCGGGTCCCGATGAGCTGGAGCACCCGGTCGCCCACGGCGTGGCCGAAGGTGTCGTTCACGATCTTGAACCGGTCGAGGTCGACCATGAGGACGGCACCGGCGCGGTTCCGGCTGCCGTTCCCCGCCGAGCTCGCGAGCGCCTCGAGCAGAAGGTCCCGATTCGGCAGGCGGGTGAGCGGGTCGTGGGTGGCCTGGAAGCCGAGCTCGTCCTCGACCCGCTTCCGGGCCGTGATCTCCGAGAACGAGCAGACGACCGCGTCGCCGTGCTTCCGCTGGTCGCGGGCGAGCGGCTGGGCGCTGACCGAGAACCATCGGGTGTCGTCGCCGGTCACGAGGCCGATCACGACCCGGCTCTGCGGGCGCTTGGTGCGGAGGGCGATGGCGAGGGGATGGGAGGCCGACGGGAGCGGGACCCCCGTCTCCGCCACCATCGGCCAGCGGTCGAAGAGGTCGGTGGCCTGGAGGCCGACGTCGAGCCAGCTCCCGAGCATGGCCCGGGCCGACGAGTTCACCGAGACGATCGTCTGGTCCTGATCGACGACGATGACCCCCTCGTCGAGCGCCGCCACCACCGCGCTGTACCGGGCCTCGGCCGCCTGGAGCTCGAGGCGCTCGGTGAGGTCCGTGCACACCGCGACGGTCCCGGCGTCCTCGCCCATCTCGTCCCGGACCGGGGCGACCGACACGAAGACGCTGAGCGACGAGCCGTCCGCCCGCCGGTGCTCGACCTCGCCGGCGCGAGTCCGGCCGGCGCCGTCGACCGCGCCCGGGCCGAGGACCTCGCTGGCGGCCCGGCCGATGGCGTCGGTCGCGGGACGGCCGTAGAGGACCTCGGCGGCGGGGTTCCAGCCCCGCACGACCCCCTCGCCGTCGGACGCCACGACCGCGTCCGACACGTGGGTGATGAGGCTGGCCCGGTAGCGGAGCGCGGCGTCGGCCCGGCGGCGCTCGGTGATGTTCCGGAGGATGACCTGGTAGGCGGGTCGCCCGTCCCACTCCGTCCGCACGCTGATCGACTCGATCACCGTGGGCTTGCCGTCCGGCCGGATGAGCATCGCCTCGGCCGGCTCGGACACCATCCCGGGCTCGGTGAGCCGACCGATCCGCTCGAGGGTGTCGTCGAGCGACGACGGGTGGACGAAGTCCAGGATCGGGCGGTCGACGAGCTCGTCGAGGTTCCGGAGCCCGGCCATCTTCAGGCCGGCGGGGTTCATGAACCGCACCAGGCCGTCCTGGTGGACGACGATCGGGTCCGGGATGAGGTCGACGAGCCGGCGGTAGCGGTCGATGACGCCCCGGAGCGCCTGCTCGGTCCGGTGCTGCTCCGAGACGTCAGTGATGATGCCGACGAAGCCGGCGATGTCGCCGCTCGGGCCGCGCAGCAGCCGGGCCTGGACCCGCAGGTCGACGGGGTCGCCGGCGAGGTCCTCGAGGGTCCGATCGAGGTCGTAGTGCTCCCAGGGCGCCCCGTGTCGCACGGCGACGAGGATGGGCTCGAGCAGCGCCGCGGTGGCGTCCTCGGACAGGTTCAGGGCCGCCTTCGGCTCGTCGAACCAGTAGACGACGTCCTCGGCGACGTCGTACTCGAAGGTCGCCACCCGCCACAGGCGCGCGAAGGACTCGAGCTGGTCGAGCCCCGCGACCGGGCCCGCGTCGGCGGCGGTCAGTTCCGTGTGCGCCTCGATGCCCATAGGACTCGACCAGGACCCCCCGCCGGTTAACAGCCGGCTTGGCCTGCTGAGTCACAGGAGCCTCACCGGCCCCAAGAGGGACGTCACCCTAGCACGGAGAGTGGGATGCCTCGCGCGCTCAGCAGCCGGGCTCGTCGAGGAGGACGGCGGTGTTGTAGCCGCCCATCCCGATCGAGGACTTGAAGGTGATGCCCGGCTGCCGGGCCGTTGAGCCCGAGACCAGCCGCGGGTGCCCGGGGGCGACGGCGGGCGGGGCCGGGATGATCCCCCGCTCGTAGGAGAGGCACGAGATCGCCACCTCGACCGCGGCCGCGGCGGCCTGGCAGTGCCCGACGAGGGGCTTGAACGAGAAGATGCCGGCGGCGGACGGGAACAGCTCGTCGAAGAGGCTCGCCTCGGCTCGGTCGCACTGGCGGGTGCCGGGGCCGTGGGCGTTGAAGTAGACGACCTCGTCGGCGGCCACGCCGGCGTTCCCGAGGGCGGTCCGGTAGCACGACGCGATCTGGTCGGGCTTGCCCGCCAGCGAGATGGCGTGGTGGGCGTCGTGGCTCATGGCCCCGCCCCGCAGCCTCGCGTAGGCGCCGTCGGGGCGCCCGGAGACCACGAGCCCGACCGACGCCTCGCCGCCGACGAAGCCCCGGCTGCCCTCCTGGAACGGTCGGCAGGCGTCGAGCGGCGGCCGGTCCACGACCACGACGCCGAGGTCGACGAAGGGGCGCGCGTTCTCGGGCGTCCCGGACACGTCGGTGGCGATGACGAGGACGTCGTCGACGACGCCGGCGTCGACCCACATCTTCGCCGTGAGGAGGGCGGCGTTGCCGGACGCGCACATGGCCACGACGTTCATGCAGGGCCCGTGGAACCCGTGCTCGATCATGAGGCTGGTGATCGGCGTGGAGGGCATGAGGCGGATGTACTCGCGCCGGGACACCTTGCCGCCCCGGGGGCCGTAGAAGGAGCGCCAGAGCTCGACCTCGGACAGGACGACGGCGTGGAGGAGCCCGACCGTCGGGCCGGGACGCCACCCCCGCTCGCGCGCGTCGTCGACCGCCTCGCGAGCGGCGGCGTGGAGGGCGCGGCTGAACTTGGTCTCGCCGGGAGTGGCGACGGGCTCCTCGGGGATCATGGCGAGCCAGATCTCGTCCTGGTCGAACGCCGAGCCGAAGCCGGGCTGGGGCCGCACCGCCGACTCGCCGGTGACCAGCCCGTCCCAAAGGTGCTTCGCGCCCCAGCCGTACCCGGTGACCGCGCCGATGCCACAGATCACCGGAGACGACGGGACGGCGTCCCGGCGACTCATCACTGCTCCCTGCCTTCCCCACGTCCACGATTAGCAGACAAACGCCGCTCGTGCCACCACTCGGTCGTCACCGCGCGCCGCGACGACCGAGCCGGCCGCGACGCTCCGCGCGAACGTCCGGACCGCGGCGTTCCCGAGCTCCGCCCGTCGACGCGCGACCGAGCACCGCCGTGAGCGGGACGTGATGACGCGGGCCGCCGTCGAGGCGGACTCGGGATCGCACCGGGCAGTCACTAACCTCACCGGCCGTGGTTGGCACGGCGGCGGGGAGTGCACTCAGCGCGCGTGCGGGATTCGTGCAGATGCGGACTCGGTTCCGACGGGCAGCCGCGGCTGGCGGCCTCCTCGCCGCACCACTCTTCTATTGGGTTGCGACCGCGGGCCGGCTCGACCCGTTCCACGCCGAGCCGTTCGGCAACCTCTACGACATCCAGGCCCGCAGCCTGCTGCACGGGCGCTGGAGCGTGCCAAGGAACCAGGTGGCGTTCGAGGGCTTCCGCGTCCACGGGAAGACCTACCTCTACTTCGGCCCGGTGCCCGCGATCCTCCGGATGCCGATCCTGGCGATCACGCACAGCCTGGACGGGCGGCTCACCCAGATCTCGATGCTGGTCGCATTCGCGCTGGCGCTCGTCTTCTTCGCCCGCCTGAGCTGGCGGATCCGAGGGCTGGTTCGCGGTGCCGCGCCGGTGTCCACCCTCGAGCTCTGGGCCGTCGGCGCCTCGGTCTTCCTCATCGCGACGGGCTCGGTCGTGCTGTTCCTCGGCAGTCGAGCCGTCGTCTACCACGAGGCCGAGCTCTGGGTGATCGCGTTCGCGCTCGGCGCCTACGACGCGGTGCTCGAGTTCCTCGACCGTCCGTCCCTCCGGGCCGTGGTGCTCGTGGCCGTCTGGAGCGGCCTGGCGTTCCTCACTCGCGGCTCGGTCGGAGCGGGACCGGTCCTGGCCCTCGGCCTCATCCTCACGGCCGTCGTGCTCCGCCACCTGGCGGCCGGGCTCAGCGCGGGGCGGCCGACGAGGCGCGCGCTGGAGGCCCCGGCCCGCGTCCTGGCCGTGCCGGAGGCGGCCGGACGCCCAGCCCTGCTCGCACCCCTGGCGGGAGCCATCGCGGTCCCAGTGGCGCTCTACGTGTACGCGAACGAGGTCCGCCTCGGTACGCCGTTCAGCGTGCCATTCAGCAAGCAGATCTACACCCAGGTCAGCGCCGTCCGACGCCACGCGTTGGCGGCGAACGGCGGGAGCCTGTTTGGGCTGAAGTTCGTCCCGACGCAGCTCCTCCAGATGCTGCGACCCGACGCGCTCAGGTTCCAATCGCTCTTCCCCTGGGTCACCTTTCCACGGGCGGCGACGGTCGTGGGGCACGTCACGTTCGACACGCGGGACTGGTCGTCGAGCTTCCCGTCCTCCATGCCACTCCTCGCGGTGCTCACCGTGGTCGGAATCGGCGTGGTGGCCACCCATCGGCGGAACGACGGAAGGGCGGGAAGCAGTCCGGCCGCCCTCCGCGCGCTGCTGCTTGGCGCCCTCGTCGGCGGACTCATCACGGTCACGATCGCGTACGTCGCGAACCGGTACCTTGCCGACTTCCTGCCTGGGATCATCCTCGCCAGCCTCGTTGGGCTCTACTGGCTGCTCGACGTGGTGGCGCGGCGGCCGCGCCGTTCGTGGACGCGACCCGCGATCAGCAGTGTGCTCGTGCTCGCGGCCGTGGCGTCGCTGTGGATCAACTTCGCGCTCGCGATCGACTACCAGCGGCTCCTCTTCCCCGCGCAGGGCACCGAGCGGGTCGGGTTCATCGGGTTCCAGCAACACGTCGACCGATGGATCCCGGGCGGCCCGCGCGGGAAGGTCCGGACCGGTCGGGACCTGCCGGCCCGAGGGAGCTTCGCCGAGCTGTTCATCGTCGGTCGCTGTGGCGGCCTCTACTGGTCGGACAGCCGCCAGTGGTTCGCGATCGAGCGGGCGAATCCGACCGGTTTCTTCCGGCTCCGCGTGGTCTTCCCCTCGGCCCGTTTCCCGCCCGAGGAGCTGGCGAGCATCGGATCGGCGAGGGACCGGAACCGGCTGCTCGTCGAGCTGCTCACCCCGACCCGAGCGCAGTTCTCGGTCGAGAGCGGCGGGTTGACCGCGCTCGTCAGCAAGCCCGTGGTCGTTCGCCCGGGGCGCGCCAACGTGGTGGACGCCGTGCTCGACTCCCGGCTGCGGGCGGCTCAAGTGAGCTTCAACGGGCACGTCCTGCTCGCGGCGCCGGCCACCCTCGTTCCCGGCGACGACCTCTCCGTCGGCGCGACGCTTCCGGCGGCGGGCCCGGCGGGCGGCTTCGGGACGATCCGGTCCCGCCCGATCCACACGCCGCTCTGCGACGCGCTGCGGCGCCGCTCCCGGCCGTAGCCGGTGCGGGATCTCGAGTGCGCGGCGCGCCCGGTTCAGGCGGTCCGGCCCCCGTCGGCCCGGGCGGGCGAGGCGGCCCGCCGCTGGGCGACGGGTCCCGCGATGGCGGCCAGCGATCGCAGGCCCGCCGCGAGCGGGATGCGGGGGCTCCAGCCCGGCGGGCGCGTGGCGAACCGCCACGGCGTGAGCATCTCGCGCGGTCGGCTCGGCCGGGCGCCCCAACGCACCGGGATCGTGCAGCCCGTCGCCTCACCAAGCAGGTCGACCAGTCGTCGCACGGTGACCGGGGTGTCCGACTGCGCCGAGAACACCGCCGGCGACGCCCCGCCGGCGGCGAGGTACGCGGCGGCCGCGAGCAGGCACTCGACGGCGTCGTCGACGTGGAGCAGGTCGATCAGCTGCTCGCCGGAGGACAGGTCAACTGGCTGTCCGGTGCGCGCGGCCCGGAGGAGGGTCGGCACGAGCTTCGGCCTGGCGTCGTCGGGACCGTAGGTGTCGAAGAAGTTGACGGTGGCGACGGGCAGACCGTCGACCTCGGCGTAGAAGGCCAGGATGTCCTCGAGCGCTTGCTTGGTCGCGGCGTACAGGGAGGTGGGGCTGTAGGAGCGGCCCTCGAAGTGCTGCCAGGCGGTACCCGTGTACACGAGCGGGCACGGGTTGGCTCGGGTCACGGCTTCCGCGAGACGGGCGCCCATCGCGACGTTGGCCTCGATCATCGGGGTCACGTCGGCCGGCTCGTGCCGGGCCCGGAAGTCGGTGGCGAGGTGAAAGCACGCCGACGGCGCCAGGCTCCGCACCAGCCCGATCAGCTCCTCGGTGTCGACCGGCAGCGGGTGCCACTCGACGCCGTCGGCCGGCGGGGCGCCGGCCGCGCTGCGGACCAGCCCGTGGATCCTCCATCCGTCCCCGCTGAGCCGGCGCACGAGCGTCCGCCCGATGAAGCCGGTCCCGCCGGTCACGAGCGCCGTCGGTCGGGGCTGCTCAGCCATGCTCTGGCTCGTATTGAAAGGGGCTCACCAGGTCGCCCACGGCCGGCAGCGACCGGTCACGAGCCGACACCACGGGGCCCGGCAGCGGCCACTCGACGCCGGCCGAGTCCCACCGGACGCCGCTGTCGTGGCTGGGCTCGTGCTCCGTCGAGACCAGGTAACCGACCAGGGTGTCGTCGGCCAAGGCCTGGAAGCCGTGGGCGCAGCCGGCGGGGACGTGGACGACCGATGGGGTGAGGGCGTCGAGCGAGAACGTGGCGTGCTGCGCGTAGGTGGGCGAGCCGACCCGAAGGTCGACGACGACGTCGAACATCGAGCCGACGATGCAGACGACGGTCTTGGCGTGGTCGTGTGGCGGGCATTGAAAGTGCAGGCCGCGGATGACGCCCCTCGAGGAGCTCGAGTAATAGAACTCGGCCACCGTGTCCCGAAATCCCATCGCGTCGGCGACGCTGCGCTGGTACACCTTCACGAACGTGCCCCGCTCGTCGTCCGACCGTTCGAGCCGAATGTGCGCGCACCCCGGGATGGACGTCGGGTCAGCCCGCACGGAGGGTCCGGCGTCGGGCGAGCACCGGCGCGGCGACGAAGTCCCGGATCACCTCGATCACGTAGTCGAGCATCGCGTCGCTCAGCCCGGGGAAGACACCGACCCAGAACGTCCGGTCCGCCACGAAGTCGGTGTTCGTGAGCGGCCCGACCAGCCGGCGCGGCTGGTCGACGTAAGCCGGCTGGCGGATGAGGTTCCCGCCGAACAGCAGCCGGGTAGCGATCCGACGGGACTCGAGGTGCTGGACCAGGTCGAAGCGGTCGAAGCCGGCATCCGGGTTGACGGAGATCGCGAACCCGAACCAGCTCGGGTCGCTCCCGGGCGTGGCCCGCGGCAGCAGGAGGGCGTCGAGACCCTCGAGGCCGTCGCGCAGGCGTCGCCAGTTGCGCCGCCGGGCGTCGATGAACTGCGTGAGCTTGTCGAGCTGCGCGACGCCCACCGCGGCCTGCATGTCGGTGAGCTTCATGTTGTATCCGATGTGCGTGTAGATGTACTTGTGGTCGTAGCCGTACGGAAGATCACCGAGCTTCCAGTCGAAACGACGGCCGCACGTGTTCACCTTGCCGGGGTCGCACCAACAGGCACGACCCCAGTCACGGAACGACTCGACGAGCTTCTTCATCGTCACGCTCCGGACGAGCACGCAGCCGCCCTCCCCCATCGTGACGTGGTGGGCAGGGTAGAAGCTCGTCGTCGCGACGTCTCCGAACGAGCCGGTGCGGCGCCCCCGGTACGTAGCCCCGACCGCGTCACAGTTGTCCTCGACGAGCCACAGGCCGTGCCGCGCCGCCGTCTGGCGCACCGCGTCGAGATCGAACGGGTTCCCGAGCGTGTGGGCGACCATGATGGCTTTGGTCCGGGGCCCGACCGCGGCCTCGAGGTCGCCAGCCTTGATGTTGTACGTGCCGAGCTCGACGTCGACGAACACCGGAACCAGCTGGTGCTGGTACAGGGGGTTGACCGTGGTCGGGAAGCCCGACGCCAAGGTGATGACCTCGTCGCCCGGCACCAGGCGGCGGTCCCCCAGCTCGGGCGCCGTCAGGGCGCTGACGGCGAGGAGGTTGGCCGAGGAGCCTGAGTTGCAGAGCAGCGCGTGCGGCATCCCGATGAACTCGGCGAACCGGGCCTCAAACGAGTCCGCGAACCGACCCGTCGTCAGCCAGAAGTCGAGCGCCGCCTCAACGAGGAGCGTGAGCTCGCGGCTGTCGAAGACCTTGCCAGACACCGGAACGGGCGTGGTCCCCGGCTCGAACGCCTGGGCGGGGAAGGCCTCCTCGTAGTACCGGGCGACGAGCTCTGCGATCTGCGCGCGCAGGTCGCTCCCCTCGTTCACGTCACGCCGGCTCTGCTCGGGCGCGCCCGTGATCCGGCACCGAAGTAGTCCCGATACCAGGCGACGGTGCGGCGAAGACCGTCGTTGAGACCGACGCGCGGGCTCCAGCCGAGTACCGACGCCGCCTTCCTCGCCGAGAGGTGTTGGTTGCGGATCTCGCCTGGAGCGTCGTCGAGGATCAGCGGCTCAATATCCCGGAACCCGGCGGCCTCGCAGACGGCCTCGTACATCTCCATCACCGCCAGGGGCACCTCATCACTGAAGTTGAACACCTCGCCGGACAGGTCGCGCTCGAGCAACCCGTCCGCGATCTGCAGATACGCGTCCACCGCGTCGTCGACGAAGAGGTAGTCGCGCCGAAAGGTGCCGTCGCTCCGGATCACCGGTCGCTCGCCTCGAAGGAGCGAGCGGATGGTGCCGGGCACGAGCCTCGACCAGTTCAAGTCGCCGCCGCCGTAGATGTTGGCGAACCGCGTCGTCGCGACGGGCAGACCGTACGTCTCGGCAAAGGAGCGCGTGGCGAGGTCCGCGCACGCCTTCGACGCCTCGTAGGGCTGGCGACCGTTGAGGGGCATGTCCTCTCGGTACGGCAGCTCGGCCGCCTCGCCGTAGGCCTTGTCGCTCGAGGCGACGACGACGCGGCGCACGAGGTCCGAGTGACGCCGGCAGGCCTCGAGAACGTTCCAGGTACCCCGGACGTTCGTCTCGAACGTGGCGAGCGGCGAACGCCGCGCGGCGGCGACGATCGTCTGCGCCCCGAGATGAAAGACGGTGTCGATCGAGTGACTGACGATGGCCCGTTCGAGGGTCGCCAGGTCCTCGAGGCAGCCGGAGACGACCGAGACCGAACGAACGGTCCCGCTCCGGTACAGCTCCGAGCGGGGATCGTCGTCCAGGACGAGGGCGGCCACGGTGGCGTCCGCGTCCACCAGGCGTCGGGTCAACCAGGACCCGACCATGCCCGTCGCGCCGGTCACGAGGACGGGCACGCCGGCCCAGGGGCTTGGCGCCGCCGCGCTTCCGTCGCTCATCGCTTCCACACCGCCCACGGCGCGTCTCCGTTCGCCCAGAGCTCGTTCAGCAGCAGGAACTCGCGATAGGTGTCCATGGGGCGGAAGAACCCGCCGTGCTGGTACGCGACGAGCTCCTGGTCCCGGGCCAGCGCCTCCAGCGGCTCCCGCTCGAGCACCGAGTTCAGATCGAGGTAGTCGAGAAACTGCCGGTCAAAGACGAAGAAGCCCGAGTTCACCCACTCCTCGCTCTTGGGCTTCTCTCGGAAGCGCCGGACGACTCGCTCCTCGTCCAGATCCACGATGCCGAAGCGAGCGATCGGTCGCGTCGTGGTAACCGTCGCAATCTTCCCGTGTTCGGCGTGAAAGCTGCGGAGCTTCGAGATGTCGACGTCGGCGACCCCGTCCCCGTACGTGACCAGGAACGAGTCGCCGTCGAGGTAGGGCTCGACCAGTTTGACGCGAGCGCCCGTCGCGGTCTCCGTACCGGTGTCCACCACCGTCACGCGCCAGCCGGCCTCGGGATGCGACGTGTAGAACTCAACCGAGGAGTGGTCGCCCAGCGTGACCGTGAAGTCGCTGTTCCACGATTCGTAGTTGAGGAAGTAGTCCTTGATCACCTGTCCCTTGTACCCGATGCACAGGATGAAATCCGTGAGGCCGTGGAACGCAAACAGCTTCATGATGTGCCACAGAATGGGCCGACCACCGATCTCGATCATCGGCTTGGGCCGGAACTCGGTCTCTTCCCTGAGACGCGTTCCCAGACCACCGCACAGGATCACTACCTTGGTCATCTCACCGTGCAGTCGCGAGCGCTTCGACGAGCGGAGCCTACCGCGGAAATCCCGCGTGGCACTGACGATCGGGCCAGGGCGACCAGGTCATCGCGCGTTGAGTACCCTTCGTGGCTGGGAGCGGGGGCGCGTGGACGCCTCGAAGGCATGACGAACACCGCATGACGGGCACAGATGCGATGACCACGAAGCGAATCGGGATCCTCGTCGTGGCCTACAACGTCGCGTCCACGCTCGCTCAGGTGCTGGACCGGATTCCGTCGGAGTTCCGTCCACGCATCAGCGAGGTGCTCGTCTGCGACAACGCGAGCGAGGACTCCACCTATCTCGTCGGTCTCGGCTACAAGCAGCTCGCCGACGGCTTCCCGCTCACCGTCATTCGTCAGCCGCGCAACCTGGGCTACGGCGGGAACCAGAAGGCTGGCTATCAGTGGGCCATCGAGAACGACCTCGATATCGTCGTTCTGCTGCACGGTGACGGGCAGTACGCCCCGGAGTTCCTCCCACAGATCGTCGCCCCGCTCGAGCGCGATGAGTGTGACGCCGTGTTCGGCTCGCGCATGATGGAGCCTGGGGGTGCCCGGAGGGGCGGGATGCCCCTGTACAAGTTCGTGGGCAACCGTGTTCTCACCCGCTTCGAGAACGCGGTCGTCGGCACCGAGCTCAGCGAGTGGCACAGCGGCTACCGCGCCTTCAAGGTCGAGGCCCTGCGCGACATACCGTTCCTTCGCAACTCGGACGAGTACGACTTCGACAGCGAGATCATCGTCCAGCTGCACGAGGCGGGAAAACGGATCGTCGAACTCCCGATCCCCACCTACTACGGCGACGAGGTCTCGTACGTCAACGGCTTCCGATACGCCAAGGACATCGTGCTGGACGTGCTCCGGTATCGAGCCCACAAGATGGGCCTCGGTTCGGGCGCGACCGCGTTCGCCGGCGACGCGTTCTCGCTGACGCAGCGCCTGGACACGTCCCACGGGCGAATCCAAGCCTGGCTCAGCGCGCGACGACCCTGCCGCATCCTTGACCTCGGATGCGGAAACGGTGAGTTCGGATCGACGCTTCGGGCGCAGGGTCACGAGGTGACTGGGATCGACATCGAAGAGCACCCCGGCGTCCGGGACCGTCTCGACCATTTCGTCCGAGCCGACCTCGACGACGGGGTCCCCGCGGAGGTGGGCACCGGGTACGACGTCGTTCTCGGTGCGGAGGTCCTCGCCTACGTTCGCCGGCCCGAGCTACTCCTCGTCAACGCCAGGGACTGCCTGCGCCCCGGTGGCTCCGTGGTCATCACGGTTCCGAACTTCGGGCACTGGTACCCGAGGCTGCGCGTCCTCTTCGGAGGGTTCGACTACGACCAGCGAGGAATCCTCGATCGCGGGCACGTGCGCTTCTTCACTCGGCGGAGCTTCGAACGGCTCGCTTCGGCCCAGGGTTTCAAGACCCGCCGCCGCGAGGCGCTGGGCCTCCCCCTCGAGGTGCTGGAGCGGGGCCTGCCCGAGCGCAGGGACTCGGCCGAGCGCTCGGTCCATTTCGCCCAGCGACTCGACAGCGTGGGCCTTACGATTCGGCCCACGCTCTTTGCGTACCAGTTCCTCTACGAGCTGGAGCCCGTTCGTTCGCTCGACTGACGCGGCGCGTCCGGCTCGGCCGCGGGGTCAGGACGGGACGCACCGGCCCGGGGCGCACGGGCACGGTCCACCCAGGCTCATCCCGTGTGGCGGTGTCAGGCGCGCGCGCAACATCACCGAAGCCGATGGTCGACGCGTCCCGATCACCTACGAACCACTCGGCACGGATCCCGGCCGGACCTCCCTCGCCTCGGCCTCTGCCATGACCCCGGCGACGAGGTCGCGGATCGCGCTCGGCGCCTTCGACGGTGATCCGGCGTCGTACGGGGGCTGGGGGTCGTACTCGATCCCCAGCTGGATCGCCTGCGCTACTTCTCGGCCGCCGAGACGACCGGCGAGCACCAGCGCGAGGTCGATGCCCGCCGAGACGCCGGCCGCAGTCACGACCTTGCCGTCGGTCACGACTCGCTCCTCCGTCGGTTCCGCACCGTGGGCGCGCAGGTGCTCGTAGGCCAACCAGTGGGTCGTCGCCCGTCGGCCCTGGAGGAGCCCAGCGGCGCCGAGGAGGAGCGCGCCCGTGCAGACCGACGTGGTGTAGGTCGTCGTCGCGTGCGCGGCGCGGATCCACTCGACGATCGGTGTGCCGGCGGCAGCCAGCCGACGCGTGGCGAGTCCACCGGGAACGAGGAGCACATCGGGCGCGGGGACGTCGCCGAAGGTGCGGTCAATGTCGACGCGGAGCTGCCCATGCTCGTCGGTCAGCTGGCCGGTCCGCTCGGCGCAGAGCACGACCGATGCGCCCGGCAGGTTCGCGAGCACGGCATACGGGCCGACGGCGTCGAGCGCGGCAAACCCCGGATAGACGCCGATGGCGATCTGCATGGATCCTCCTGGTCACGAGGCTCGGCGGGCGAAGTGCCGCCGGTACTGGTCCGGGGTCGTCCCGCAGCGACGCCGGAACGCCCGGTGGAGCGTCTCGACGTGATGGATGCCCACCTGGCGGGCGACCGCGGCGAGGGTCAGGTCCGCGGTCTGGAGCAGGCGCTGCGCCGCTTCGACCCGGAGCTGCTCGACGAACGCCGCCGGCGTCGTGCCCGTCTCCAGGACGAAGCGTCGAGCGAAGGTCCGGGGGCTCATGGCGGTCCGGGCCGCCAGGACCTCGACGCTGAGATCCTCGGTGAGGTGGTCGGTCAGCCATCGCTGGAGCTCGGCGATGCTCGGTGTCGTTGCGGGCTGGGCACGAAGCTGAGCGCTGAACTGCGATTGGCCGCCGGGTCGGCGCGCGAAGACGACGAGCCACCCGGCGACCTGGTGGGCCAGCTCGCCGCCGTGGTCCTCCTCGACGACGGCGAGGAAGAGGTCGAGGCCGGCGGTGACGCCGGCGGACGTCCAGCGGTCGCGGTCTCGGACGTAGATGCGATCGGCCAGCACCTGGACGGCGGGATGGCGATCGGCGAGGGCGGGGCAGGACGCCCAGTGGGTCGTTGCCTCGTACCCGTCGAGCAGCCCCGCGGCGGCCAGCAGCCAGGAGCCGGTGCAGACCGACGTCACCCGGCGCGCCCCTGCGGCGGCCGCGCCCAGATGGGCGAGGAGGCGCTCGTCGCGCCGGGCGGCCCGGGTGCCGGACCCGCCGACGACGACCAGGGTGTCCACGCGCTGGCGCCCGGCGGCAACGTCGGCGAGCGAGCAGTCGGCACCGACCTCGACGCCGCTCTCGGACCTGATTCGACTGCCGTCCGGGCTGGCGACGACGGTCTCGTACGGCGGCTCGGCTCCGAGGCGGGTCGCTGCACGCAGCACCTCGAGGGGACCGGCAAGGTCGAGGAGCTGGAAACCGTCGAAACCGACGAACACGACTCGGTGGGCGGCGCTGGCCATGGCCGCATCATCCGCGACCGGGCTGTTGGCAGCAATGTCATTTTCATGATGATTCCTGCCAAGCCGAGTCGGCGCGAGGCCGGGCCTGGCGCCAGGCCCCGCCGGCGGGTCGCCCGCCCCGGTGCGGGCCGTCACGGGTGGCCGCGGGTTCGGCTCCGAGACGGCGGTCTCTGCCCGCGGTGCGCCGAGCCGGTCGGCGACTTCCCCGTGCTCAGGAGCCGCGTCGGACTGCGCCGGATCGCGCCGGCAACGCCCACCCGTCGGGTCCGCGGCGGCCGGGCTCAGCCTTTGACGTACGACAGCTTCTCAGCCACCTTGCCGTCGCGAACTCGAAACAGATCGACGCCGCGGACGTGCCCGCTGCCCCACGTGTACCGCCATCGCTGAACGACCCGATCGTCGAGCGCGAAGGTGTCCTCGGCCTCGAAGGTCGCGCTCTCATCGTCGAAGATCGGCTTCCACGCTCGACGGATCTCGTCGGGTCCGACATGGCGGACGCCGTCCGGAGCCGGCCCGGTCGCCTCGAAGACGCAGTCGTCGGTTATGAGCGCCAGGGCCGCCTCGAGGTCGTGGTCGGACCACGCCTGGCCAAAGTCCCCGACGATTTCGATCACACCCATGCCGATGCGCCGCCGCTACTTCGCGTAGTTGCTCGAGCCGAACCAGTCGACCACCACGACCGGCTCGTCGCCGACGACCCACGCGTCGTGCCCGCTGGGCAAGGAGGTGACGTCGCCAGGGCTCGCCACGAACTCGGTCCCATCGTCCATCCGGATCGCGAGTTGCCCGCTCACGTGGTACTGGAAGTGCGGGGCGGTGCAGCTCTCGGTCTTGGCGATGGGCTTCACGTCGTTGGACCAACGCCAACCGGGCTGGAATACCAAGCGCCCGACCTCGCCACCGCCGATCTTCATGATCTCGGCGTGCCCGTTCGGGAACTCGCGGGTTTCGTCCGGAGCCCCAAAGCTCCGATGCTCGGTGTCCTGCATGCTCGGTCCTCCCCCTCGCTACCGGTCGAGCCCTTGCTCTTTTACCTATTACTAAGTAAGGTGTCAAGGGGAAGCTTGAGGGAGCGCGATGCCGACCGGACGTCGAGTGGCCCAGGGCGAGACGTCGACGCAGATCTTGGACATCTCGGAGCGGCTGGTGCAGAACCGCGGCTTCAACGGCTTCAGCTACGGCGACGTCGCGGCTGAGCTGCAGATCACGACCGCCGCCCTTCACTATCACTTCCCCGGAAAGGGCGAGCTCGGCGAGGCTCTCGTCGCGCGCTACGCGACGCGCTTCGCTGAGGCGCTGCTGGCGCTCGATGCCGAGCCCGACGCGAGGGCCAAGCTCGATGGCTACGCCAGCCTCTATCTCGACGTCCTGCAGCAGCGGCGCATGTGTCTGTGCGGAATGCTGGCGGCCGAGTACGAGACCCTGCCGGAGGCAATGCGCACCGCCTTGCTTCGCTTCTTCGACGACAACGAGAGATGGCTTGAGGCGGTGCTCGAGCGGGGCCGAGAGGACGGAACCCTCCAGTTCTCTGGCGCACCGAGCGACGCGGCCCGCATGATCGTCGGTGCCCTCGAAGGAGCCATGCTCGTCGCTCGGCCCTACGGTGATGTCGCCCGCTTCAAGGATGCGGCGGCGCGCCTCATCGCCGGTCTGACCACCGCCTCGGCTGACCACGCACCCTCGTCGGCGCGACGCCGCCGCGGGCAGGCCGGATCGAAGGCCGCGACGGGCAGATCGCCGACGACGCCTCGGAGCCGGAGATAGCGGCCCCGACCTCGGGGCCCGCCGGCGTGACCGCCCGAGGACGCCATCCCGGGCGTCGCCGCGTCGTGCGTCGACTTGCCTCACGAGCCCACGGGTACGACGAACGAGGTAGTCGACGTCGGTGACCTACAACCCGAGGCGTCCACCGCGAATCAGCGCCTGGTCGACGACGGCTCCGACGAAACCGAGACAATCAGGGCATGACTCGTGCCCCGGCAATGTCCCATGACCGAAGCGTCGTCCACGGGATCGCGACGCTGATGATCATCGAGGGGGCGACGCTCGCGGTCGCGTCCATCCTGCACCTCTCCGGCGACGTTCACGGCTCGGCACCGTTCGATGCCGACCATGCGGGGATCGCCGAGGCGGTCATCGGCATCGTCCTCGTCGGCGCCGCGATCACGATGTTCCGGATGCCTGCCCGCGCCCGCGCCGTCGGGCTGGCTGGGAACGGCTTCGCGGTCGTCGGCTTCTTGGTCGGGCTTGAACTTCACCGCACCGGGCGGGGATCTTCCTGATGTCGCGTACCACCTCACGGTGCTGCCGTTCCTCATCGGCAGCCTGATCGTCCTCCTGCGGGCGCGGCCGCCGCGACTCGCACCCACGGCGTGAGCGCAGCGCGCCACCTCACTCGGCACGGCGGCCCGCCCGAAGGTGGTCTCGGGCACGAGCCCGCCGAAGATCGGGCCCAGCTCCGACCCGGACCCCCATGCCGCGACGAGCCGCCGGTTCGGACGCCCCGGGCTCCGCGGTAGGGCCCTCTCGGGCGGCGGGCACAACCCCGGCGGCGTCACCGTCGGGACAGTCGCCGCCAGATGGTGAGAGAATCGCGCCATGCGCAAGGGTCGAGCCGAGGTCGACGCCGTCATCGTCGGTGCGGGCTTCGCGGGTCTGTATGCGCACCACCGCCTGCGCCAGCTCGGGCTGACCCTGCAGGGCTACGAGGTGGCTCGCGACGTCGGCGGGACCTGGTGGTGGAACCGCTACCCGGGCGCGCGCTGCGACGTCGAGTCGATGGACTACTGCTACTCGTTCTCGCCCGAGCTCGAACAGGAGTGGACCTGGTCGGAGCGCTACGCCACCCAGCCCGAGATCCTGCGCTACATCGACCACGTGGCCGACCGCTTCGACCTGCGCCGCGACATCCAGTTCGAGACCCGGGTCACGGCGGCAGCGTGGGACGACCTCGCCCAGCGCTGGCACGTCATGACCGAGCGCGGCGACACGGTGTCGGCCCAGTTCTGCGTCATGGCTGTCGGCTGCCTGTCAGCAGCCAAGCGACCCGAAGTCGACGGCATCGACGCCTTCCGGGGCCCGACCTTCCACACCGGTCAGTGGCCCCATGAGGGCGTCGACTTCGCAGGTCTGCGGGTCGGCGTCATCGGCACCGGCTCGTCGGGCATCCAGTCGATCCCGCTCATTGCCGAGCAGGCTGCGCACGTCACGGTGTTCCAGCGGACCCCGAACTTCACGATGCCGGCCAAGAACGCTCCCCTCGATCCGGGAGCGGTCAACGCTCGCAAGACCCACTACCGGGAACACCGGCAGGCGATGCGCGAATCACGCGCCGGTGTCGTCGTGCCGATGCCTGAGGAGTCAGCGCTCGATGTCGACGCCGACGCGCGGCGCGCGAAGTTCGACGCGGCGTGGGAATCGGGGACGCTGTACGGCATGGTCTCGGCCTACAACGACCTCCTCGTCAACCGCGACGCCAACAACACCGCGGCGGAGTTCGCGCGGTCGCGCATCCAGGACATCGTGAAGGACGCGGATGTCGCGGAGCGGCTGTCGCCACGGAACCACCCGTTCGGGACCAAACGACCGTGCCTCGACTCCGGCTACTACTCGACGTACAACCGCGACGACGTGACGCTGGTCGACGTCCGGTCGACGCCGATCGTCGAGATCACCCCGAAGGGGATCCGCACTTCGACCGAGGAGTACGTCCTGGACGCCATCGTCTTCGCGACCGGGTTCGACGCGATGACGGGCCCGCTCCTCGGCCCCGAGATCACCGGCGTCGACGGGGTGGCGCTGCGAGACAAGTGGGCCGCCGGGCCCCGCACGTACCTCGGCATCATGACGGCCGGCTTCCCCAACCTCTTTGCGGTCACCGGGCCGGGGAGCCCGTCGGTGCTGGTCAACATGCTCGTCGCGATCGAGCAGCACGTCGACTGGGTGGCTGAGTGCATCGCCTACCTCCGCGATCGAGATCTGGGCTCGATCGATGCCACCGTCGAGGCGGAAGATGCGTGGGTCGATCACGTCAACGCGGTCGCGGGCCACACCCTGTTCCCAACGGCTGATTCCTGGTACATGGGCGCCAACGTGCCCGGGAAGCCACGCGTGTTCATGCCCTACATCGGTGGTTTTCCCCGCTACACCGAGATCTGCGACGGCGTCGCCGCGGACGGATACCGAGGCTTCGTGCTGACCCCGAAGACCGCATCGCGTCGAGAGCACTCCGCATCGTCGACCTGAGCTGCACCTCGGATCACGGAAGGCCGATCGAATGCCGTTCATCGAGGCCAACGAGATGCTCCACGGCGCGCCGCTCCACGGGTGGTCCGGGCGGTTCTTCCACTCCGCGAACATGACCTTCGCACTTTGGGACATCGCCGCGGACGCCGCTGCCCTCCACGAGCACGATCACACCCAAGAAGAAGTCTGGAACGTGATCGAAGGCGAGGTGATGCTCGTCGTCGGCGGCCAGGAGCGAAGGCTCGGCCCAGGCAGTGCCGCAGTCGTGCCGCCGAACACCCCGCATTCGGCCATGGCCGTCGGGGCCTGCCGCGTCATCGTGACCGACTACCCCGTCCGCGACCAGCTCCCGGGAGCGCGCGACACCTAGGTCCGGGACGCTCGGAGAGCCGTCCCGACCCGTTCGTTCAGCCGCCGCTCGTCGCGGCGGGAGCTCTCGCAGCCATCCGAAGTCGAGAGAGCAGCACGATGCACGTGACCAGCACCCAGATCAGCAGGAGAAGGAACGGGAAGAACAAGCCCGCCGCCAGCTGGAGCACCCCAACCACGAACCCGGCGATCGTCAGCCACCCGGGCAGCAGGCCGCTCCGACGGGCGAGGTACGACGTGGCGACGACGAACCCGCCGGCCGCGAGTGCACCCGCCACGAGCAAGAGGGCAAAGCCGACGTTGTCGAACTGACGGGCCAGGTCAGGGGAGGAAGGGATGGGCGTGTCGCCGAACACCTTCCCGCCGGGAATCGCTGCTCGCACCAACGTCGAGACCAGGCCGAGGGCAACGAACACCGAGCCGAAGATCACCACGAGCCCGCCGCCCTCCAGTCGGTCCCGGAGGCTCGAGAGGAACCACAGGAACGCGATCAGACCGAGGACCATGAGGTACGCGCCGGCGACCGCGCCGGCGCGATGACCACTGTCGGACCACCAGTGCTGCCACTTGGCGGTGTTCTTGTTGTCGCTCGGAGTCGAGAACACCGAGAAGCCCACCGAGAAAAGGGTCACGAAGACGATGCCCATCCACGTCCCGACCCGGCTCGATCGGATGCTCGCCGTCGTCGCTGCACTCATCTCCGAGCCTCCCGCCCTCGCGGCCGCCGCATAGCGGCCCTGAAAAACGCTAGACGAGGCGCGCCCCAGCCAGGGGGAACCTCCTCGAGCCGGCGAGGCGACCCGAACCCGGGAAGCTCCTCTTGGCAGGGTGATCGGGGCCGCTCGCGACGCGTGCAGCCGTGGACGGGCCTCGGCGGCATCAGGAACGGTTGCGATCTGCCTTGCGAGACCGGCTAGGCGCTCGCTCCGACGGACCGAATCCAAGACCAGGCGCTGGAGGTCGCGCGTGGTCTGACGATCGGGTTCACCTGATAGCCCAGCCGACCCGGCGCATCACTTTCGACGCGATCGGTTTCACCGCGCCCCGGCCAACTCGAGCCGCACAGTCGTGAGCTCGAATGGCTCAATCGTGAGTGGGACGGTGCCCTCGTGGACCGGGAGCCGCTCGAGGTCTCGCTCGAGGAGGTCAGCTCGGTGCGCGCGCTCAATAACGTCCCAGAGGCGGAGTTGGACACGGGTCTGTCGCCCCCACACCTCGGCGAGCCGAACCACGACGCCAGGTGCGCGGTCGGCCGCCTTCACCGCTTCGATCAGCACACCGGGCTGACCGACGGTCACGAGCGATGCCGCGCTCGGACGCCGGCCAGGATGCGATCGTGCGGGAACTGCCCGCAGCGAGCCGTTCAGGTCGCGGGCGTGTTCAACGACGGCCCCAGCCCGGAGATCACCGCGGTGCGGAACGACCGCATACGTGAAATGGTGCGCGCCGCGATCGGCCATGGGATCCGGCCAGGTGGGTGCGCGCAGTAGGGACAGACGGAGCACGTTGTCCAGTACGTCGTAGCCGTACTTGGAGTCGTTGAGCAGCGCGACGCCGTAGTTCTCGTCCGACAGGTCTACCCATTGATGGCCCCACGCTTCGAACTTCGCGAGCTCCCAGCTCGTGCTCGGACGGGTCGGGCGGGTCAGGTGCCCGAACTGGATCTCGTAGGTGGCCGTGGGTGTCTCGACGGCGACGGGGAACGCGACCTTCAAGAGCTTGTGCGATTCGCGCCAGTCGACGTCGGTCTCGAATTCGAGGACTGGCGAGTCGCGGGTGAGCGTGATCCGTTGGGTGATGCTGGACTGCCCGAAGCTGCGACGGAGGCGGAGGCTGACGCGGAGTGGGCCGCGTTCGAGGACGGCAAGGTCGTCGAGCGTCGTGAGGTCGGTCACTTGGTCGAACGCGAAGCGGTCGATGTCCCAGGCGTCGAAGAAGTTGGGGTAATCGGGGTGGAGCTGGAGGAGGTTGGCGGACCGGCCGGGGGCGACGACCTCGCGGTCAGCCGTCTTGTCGTAGATGGAGCTGAGGAGCCCATCGCTGTCAACGACGACCCGTAGACGCTCGTTCTCGAGACGCCCGGCGTCGACGTGGAGGCCGGAGCGAGCAACGTGGGATCGGCTGGTGACGTCGTAGACGGCGTAGCCACAGGCGGGCGCCCACACCTGGGCGAGCACCGAGCCGTCGGGCGCGACCTGGAGCGGACTGCCGTCCCCGTCGGCACCGCGCACGACGAGGGTGGGAGCCTCGTCAGCGGCGACGTCAAGCGCCACGAGCCCGACCCGATCGTGGGACGCAGCGTTGAACACGACGATGGGTCGGCGACGGCCGCTGGTATCCACCTCGCCGGCCAGGCGGTCAAGGGCGCCACGAGTGATCCGCTCGGTCGTCTCGAGGACCGCGGCGTGGTGGCGGTTGGCGTCCTCGTACACCCAGCGGATGCCCGATCCCGGGATGATGTCGTGGAACTGCTGGACCAGCAGCGTCTTCCACGCCGACTCGAGCCCTGCGGCGGGGTACTCGTCCTCGCCGCCGGAGACGATCGTCGCCCAGAGCTCCGCGTCGTGGAGCGACCCTTCGGCCCGCCGGTTGTCGCGCTTGACGTCGGCGTGCGTCGTGTAGGTGCCGCGGTGTAGCTCGAGATAGAGCTCACCGCTCCAGACTGGCCAGTCCACCGGTTCGGCGGCGGCAGCGGCGAAGAACTGCTCCGGTCCCTCGAGCTCGATATCCGGCAGTCCGTCGAGGCCGCGAAGTCGGCGGAGCGATTCGAGCATCTCGGCCGTCGGGCCGCCCCCACCGTCACCGTGACCGAACGGGTACAACGACCGACGCGTGAGGTCCGCGTCCTTGAACCGGCGGACGCCCTCGATGAGCTCGTTCGGCGTGGCGTTGCCCGCGTACGTGTTCGTCGGCGGGAAGTGGGTGAAGACCCGCGACCCGTCGATGCCCTCCCACACGAAGCTGTGGTGTGGCATCTCGTTGTACTGGTTCCAGGAGAGCTTCTGCGTGAAGAACCAGTCGACGCCCGCGCGCCGGAGTATCTGGGGAAGCGCCGGCGTGAAGCCGAACGTGTCCGGGAGCCACGCTCCCCGGGCCTCGATCCCGAACTCGTCCAGATAGAAGCGCTTGCCGTAGATGACTTGACGGACCAGGGATTCGCCGGACGGGAGATTGCAGTCCGGCTCGACCCACATGCAACCGGTCGGGACGAACCGACCCGCCGCCACCTGCTCCCGGACGGCGATCCACAGATCCGGGTATTCGTCCTTCATCCACTGCAGGTGCACCGCCTGCGAGCACGCGAACCGATACTCCGGGTACTCGCCCATCAAGCGGACCGCGGTGCTGAACGTCCGGGCGCACTTCCGTACCGTCTCCCGCAACGGCCACAGCCATGCGGTATCGAGGTGTGCGTGCCCGACCGCACTCACCCGATGCCGCACGACTCGTTCGGCGGGCTCCTCCCACGCTGCGGCCAGGACCTGCCCGGCGGCGCGAAACGTGCCGCGGACGTCGTCGAGGTCGAGGACGCGACACGCCGCCTCAAGGGCGTCGCGATACCGCCGGCGGACCGGATCGTTGCGAGGCAACGACGCGAGTGTCTCGAAGACGATGCGGGCGTCGTGCCAGAAGGTGCGGAGGTCCGGATCGACGACAGCCAGCTCGGCTCGGGCGAGCGTGAACTGGGCCGCACCGCCCGGATCGGGGAGCAGGTCAGGCCACGTTGGCGCGCCGAACGGCGGACGGGGGTTCGCCGCCGCCTCGACGTAGAGCTCCATCGACTCCCCGCCAGCCGCCGCGGTCGTGATCGGCACTTCCGTGTGGTTCGGTGACAGCCCCTGCAGGGGGCGGCGGTCCTGCCACACCAGGGCCTCGGCGCCGAAGCCGGTCTCGCCCGCGCCGCCCACCTCGAATCGCAGGACGACCTCGTGCCCGGCCCAGCCCTTCGGCACCCGCCCCCGGAGCCGAAACCAGGTCGTTCCCCAGCGGGGGCCCCAGGCATCGCCGACCGCGAACGGCGAGTAGTCGGCGCGCATCGCCTCGGCCACCGGGATCGGCTCCCCGGCGACGTGGTGCGCCACGATGTCGTCGAGCCCGGCCGACGGACCGTGGACAGCGGGTCGTACGAACTCGTACAAGACGCGTGCAACGTGGCCTTCGATGACCGAGGCGGCGTCGGGCACGGCGCGGAGCGTACGCCCGCTCCCCGACTGAGGATGTGAGCATCGGCGTCGAAATAGGCCCTGGGCGCCAGCCGATTGGGTGACGGTGACAGTGCCCTCACACGTGACGGGCGGGTGCCCCGCTCGAAGCTCGCGCGCGCGTGGTCAGATCGCGGCGTCAGCGAGCTCCGTCGCCTGCCGCTCGAGCTCCGTGAAGCCGTGGTCGGCGGCGGTCTGCTGCGCCTCCCGAGCGAGCTCGGCCGCCCGCAAGTGATTGGCGCCCGCGCCACGCACTCCGAGCATGCGGGCCAGGCCGATCCGCTGAGCCGACCAGAACGGGACGCCCATACGATCGTCGACCGCCATGGAGTCGGCGAAGTGGCGCTCGACGGTGCCGTAGCCGGCGAGCGCGGTCGTGCGGAGGGCCCGGGTAGTGCGACACGCCTCTGCCGAGGCACTGGCCACCCCGACGTCGATGTCGTGGGTGAGCCGATGCTCGGTGGGGCGACGACGCTGAGCGCGGGAGCGGGATCGGCACTTATCTACCGAAGCTCGATGTGTGTCGGAGGGGCGACTCGCGGCTTGACCCCACGCCCCCGGCTCATCCGCGAGGTACCGCTGGCCGCTTGAACTCTGAGGCTCGCCCGAGCCAAGCGACGCCGCTCTATGGATGGCAGCACGAACCTTCCCCCGTTCAGAGGCGACACAGTCCTCCTCGCCCTCGGTCAGCACGCCGCGCCTCGGAAAGGCGACTTCGCGAAGAAGGGTGGGCAGCAGGACATCTTTCGAACGCTGAACTCGTCGAGCAGACTTGCCTCACCGGTGAGCTGACACCTCGCTGCTCCGGCAGGGCCTGTCGTCAGGGCAAGTCGACTTGGCGCAGTTATTCGCGTGGGCTAGAGCCGTACCCGAAAGAGGCTGGATCGACTTCTTTGCCGATGGTCTGTATCACGCCGCCTGTCCAGATCGGCCGTTCGTGCGCGGCAAGGCACCTCATTTGAAGCTGATCGGGATCAACACGGACGCCGACGGGTCGGTCGAGCCGCCCTGATTGACCACTACCAGGCACGTGGGCAGGCCGGGCTCGCAGGTGCCGCCAGCCGTTCCAACCGCGCCGGTGTGGACGCGCAGCGGAAGCGAGCCGAATCCGCCCGGGTCGGGCTGAAGCAAGCGGCCGGACTGCAGGTCGCAGTTCTCCGCGGAGCCGGTCGACTGGCTGCGGGCACACTCCACGACGTTGACGACAATGCCGGACTCGAAGCCGTCCCAGGTCACGGTGACCGTCTGCCCGTCGACTAGCCCTGTCGCAGGAGCGACGGTGGCGTGCAGCGACCGCGCCGGCGTGGTCGGCGTCGGGAGCGTCACGTTCGGCCCGGCCGAGCGGAACTGGAGAGACGCGCCTTGGACCGCAGTGTGGCGCCCCGCGAGGTAGTGGTCGAAGAACACGATCGTCGTCGTGGCCACCGGACCGTGGATGTCGACGGTGGACGCGTGGTTGCCGTGCCGTATGGTGAGGAGCCCCTTTGGTGGGAAAGCCTGGTTGAACGCCTCGACGCTCACCGGGTACGGGGCCATCTGGTCGGCATCCCCGTGGATCAGGAGCAGCGGCGGCGCGCCCCGGTAGTCGACCGAACCCCCTTGGAACCCGAGCGGTTCGGTGGACATGGCCACCGCGGCCTTGATCCGCCGATCCCGGCAGCAGGTGTTGCCGACCAGTCCGAGGACCGTGACCGCGCCCAGCGAGTGGCCGGCGACGCCGATGCGCGACGGGTCGATGCCGCCGGACAGCGGGCCGGTTACGAGCTGGGTGATGACGAAGCTCACGTCGGCTGGTTGGTTGATGTAGTCGGCCAGGTTGGAGCCTCCCGGCGCGTCTGTTCGGGTGAAGGGGAACAGCACTCCGGCTACCTCGTACCCGGCCGCCGCCCACCGTCGAAGGAGGGGCGCCTCCTCCTCGAGCCCCGGTGTCTGCCCGTATCCCGGTGCGTAGACGATCAGCGGCAGCTTGCGGTGAAGTCCCGACGCGCGGAAGAGCGTCGTGTCAATCCGGCGCGACCCCCGTTCGTAGGTGACGTGCGAGACGACGACCGCTCCGGCCGAGGGGCTGCGCGCTGCCGTTTCCGGCGAGGAGGTGCGGGCCCAACCGCTGAGCAAGCAGACGAGCACGGCGACGGCCGCGGCGGCGACAGCCCGCTTAGGCAGCGGCGTGGACGAACCAAGCCTGGTCGAAGGAGGTGAAGGTCGACGCCTCACACCACGACCGTGTTCCGGGTTCGCTTGGTCAGTCCTCGGGCGTCGATCACCGGCGGACCCTCGGTCGCCGCTGAGTACGACCGCCTCCACGATCCCCCAGGCGGCCACAGAGATACACACTAAACTCAGATATATTGTGAATGTCAAGCAGACGCGTCGCCGACGACGTCTCACGCGGGCCGAGTCTCAGGCCGAAACCCGGCGCCGGCTGGTGGAAGCGGCGGTCACGGTCTTCGCCCGCCACGGCTACTACGCCGCCACGATCGAGGAGATCGTGGAGGAGGCCGGATACTCGCGAGGGGCCTTCTACGCCAACTTCGTCGACAAGGCCGAGTTGCTCCTGGCGGCCATCGAGTCCGAGCGGGAGCGGGACTTCGCCGACCTTGCCGGCATCCTCGACCCCATCATCGACAAAGAGGGCGAGATCCTTCCGGCGCTGTACGCCTGGTTCTCCAAGCGGCTCTCCGCGCCGCTGGACCGCGCGGCGGCAGAGTTCGAACTGGCTGCCGCGGACAATCCAGTCCATCGAAGACGGCTCGCCGAGAACAATGCCGCCGTCCGCCAGCTCGCGGCCTCCCTGGTGGAGCAGTACTGCCGTCGACACGGCGTGGAGCTCACAGTTGACCACCTCACCTTCGCCAGCATGGTCATCGCCGCCGTGGACGGCTTCGCCAGTCAACTGCGCCTAGACCCGGGCAGCGTTAGCCCCGACACGATGAGCCTTGCCCTAAGAGGTCTGTGGGCGGCAGTGACCGCCTAGGGGGGCGGTGGCCTTGCACGCCAAACCGGTCTACAACCCGTGAGCGCGACGAGACTCGCCTCGGCCCCGACCCGGTTGGCTCAAACGGTGTCGGAGGGGGGACTCGTCGAGCGGCGCTACGCGGTGCAACTGACTCGAACAGCCCGGCGAGCGGCTTGACGGCCCCAGGTCGGCCCTCGGGCACTCCACGATCCAACTCACGCTCGGACCGCTGCGGACACCTCTTCGGGGCCACGACGGGGCACTCCTCCAGGCCCTGGACGGCACCTACGAGGAAGCTCGTGCGTCCGATCCGTCTCCTCCGCCGGCGATCGCACCGTGGATACGAGCACCCGACCCCAGAAAGAGGCCGCCTGAGCTGGGGAAACGCTCGAGCGGACGACGGGACTCGAACCCGCGCCCCTCACCTTGGCAAGTCGGTCCTGCCAAGTCTGGGATCAGGGTCGATCCGTCAAAAACCGCAAGTCAGCAGTCTGCGTGGTGACATCTGATCATGCCTGGTGATGCCTGATCCTGGGTCGTTGTGGCACGAATGTGGCACGACGTGCACGGGCCCGGCGCCATCCGTCGTCTCAGTGCATCTCCTCGCGCTTCCGCGCCACGTCGTGGGCGAGCCGCGTTTGCCGAAGTCCGAGGCGGCGAAGAGCTGAGAGCACGCCCCGTGGTCGCCACCAGCGTCGGGAAGTGTCGACGCCGAATTCCCCTCGGAGCTGAGCGCGCTCGTCCGCCCAGCCCTCGAGATGGGGGCGGGCGAGTTCGATGTCCTCGACGCCGATGTAGGGATGGGCCGGAAAGGTCGGCTTCGTGATCCCTGCCACCAACAGTTACGGGGGGAATGGCGCCGGACTCCAGGAGACGACGGACGCGGCGCGTTGGGCCACGGCTCACCGTATGAGCGTGTCAGCCCGGTACCGGGCGGCTAGAGATCCTCCTCGGTTGGACTCAGCGGGACGTTGCGTTCGCCTTGAACGTCGACAGTTTGACGGCGCTAAAGAACGCGCTCCGGTCGCCGGGCCGGTAGTCGGCCCAGGCAATGAACGCGTAGCTGCCACTGAGGCTCAAGAACGAGAAGTCGTCCCCGACCCCGAAGGGGAGGAACTCCTGCGGCGCCGGCGATTCGGCCTTGCTGATCTGCAGTGGCGCGTTGAAGGTCGCGCCTCCGTCATCGGATGTTGCCGCCCACACGTTGTAGGGAGACGGTGGCCCCGCCGCTTGGTCGGCGACCTCGCCTGCCGCCTCTCGGGGCGGTACCGCGGGCAAGCCGCCTGACGCGGTGGGTCCGCGCGTCACGTTCGTCTGCCACATGAGACCCAGGACGCCTGTCGGTGAGTAGGTGAGCCACGGATGGAAGTGGGTCTTGGTCGCATCCTCGGCGACGATGGTCGGCCCGGTCCACGTCGTTCCGGCGTCACGCGTCTGGTACACGACGAACTGCGTCCCCGTGGGGTTCAGCCCGGCGACGGCGAAATGCCCCGACGTCGAGGGATCGGCCGCCACCAGCGGCGCACTGGTGGATCCGGCCGCAACCGGGAGCACATGGCGTGACCATGTCGCGGCCGCATCGGTCGTCGTCTGGAAAACGGTGCACGACGCCCTGCCACCGCACAGGCCGGCGTTCGTCGTCGCGAACGCAGTCGCGAAGACGCCGCGGGCGGCGGAGACGAAGGTCCCCGGCGGGAACGCGGCAACGCCGCCGAAGGGCTTCGGATCCGACCAGTGCCGGCCGTCGCGCGACGCGACGAGCCACCGGTCGTTCCCGGGACCCCCGATCGGCGAGGGCGGGAGGTTCTGATCGGCCTTCGAGTTCGCTCCGAGCGCTCCCGTGCTCGTCTCGTAGATCATGCCGGTCGAGAGGTCGGCGGCGAAGAACGGTCGATCGACCGGTGTGCCAGTCAGCACCGGCTTGCTCCAGGTCCGGCCGCCATCGGTCGACTTGCTCACCGCGATGCCAGCGTCGCGGATGATGGTGGTGGGCAGGTTGGCGAAGTGGATGTCGTCCCACGCGAGGTAGAAGGTTCCATCGGGGCCGGCGGTGATGAGCGGGTCGCCCCGCTCGACCAGGTCCGTGTGGCCCGGCGGGAAGGCGGGAACGTCGGCGGACCGACGCCATGTCTTGCCCCGGTCGAGCGACACGTAGACCCGCACCTGAGAGAAGGCCGGGACATCGTCGATGAGACCCCGCGGCTGGGGCGCGTAGGCCGTGTTCACCCCCTGACATGCGGGACGGTTCGCTCGCTGGCATGCGTAGGTCGTCCCCATCGTCAGGACCGCGTAGACGAGGTGGTTCGGGTTCTTCGGGTCGATCGCGATCTCGGGCTCGCCGTAGCGATGCGCCGGGTCGTTGCTGACGTTGACTTCGGTCGGCGACCCCGCCGCCCCTGACGTCGGCGACGCGCCGACTGGTGCCGAGGACGCGACGACCGGCACGGTTACGGCGAGCGCGGCGACCAACGTGACCCAACGACCGACACTGCGAGGCATTGACATGACCGCTCGCCCCCTGGCTCCAACGCGCCGCCGCTCCGCGGCGCCGCGGTGTCGCGGTGTCGCGGTATCACGGATACCGTATCGACGATACTGTCAGCCGTCGACTGCGGGCGTCAACCGATTCGCTGCGAGCTCGTTGTTCGTCGTGAGGCGGAACAGCGTCCGCTCGAGGATCGGCAGGACATCGACGAAGGCGATCTCACCGTCTGCGAACCGCGCGATCACTGCTCGAACAACGTGCCCGTGGATCAGCTCCACATCTTGCAGGTACTCCGGGTTCGCCTCGGGCAGTGCTGCCTCCATGATCGGCTTGACGATCGCCAAGCCGTGGGCCACCAATCGGTCGCCACTCGCGCTCGTCATCGCCCGGTGGTAGGCCTCCAACATGCGCGGGTGTCGTTTCCACGGCTCGAACACCGTGCGGAGGACGCGCACCATCGTCTCGTACGGCGTCTCGTCGGGCTCGGGCATCGTGAGCCCCGAATAGGCATTGGCGTCCATCCATCGCTCCATCGCCGCGACGATGAGTTGGTCGCGCGTCCCGAACAGCTTGTAGATGGTGGCGAGCGAAACCCGCGCCCGACTGGCCACGGCGCGCACCTGGACCGCGTCGTACCCGTCGGATTCCAGCAGATCCAGGACCACGCCGATGATCGTGTCCGCCCGGTCCTCGGAAGGTTGTCTCATCCGGCAGCCACGCTACTCAGAGCCGGACATCCACCCGCGACTCGAAGTCAGTCGTCGCGCGCGTCCCGCCACTCGTCGGCTGCCTGGCGTTCGAGTGCGAGGGCATCCTCGAAGGTGAGGCCGTTGGCGCGGCGGTAGAGGGCGGCCTGACGTCGTACGACTGCCTGGTCGTGCACCCGGATGGTCTGTGCGAGCTCGTACGTCCGCGCTAACAAGTCGTCGTGCGGTACGAGGTGGTTGACGAGTCCGATGCGTGAGGCCTCGTCGGCGTCGATGAAGGTGCCGGTCAACGACAGCTCGACCGCCTTGCGGCGTCCGACGGCCGTGGGGAGCGCGGCGCTCATGCCCCAGCCGGGCATGAGTCCAGCCTTGGCGTGCGTGTCGGCGAACCGGGCCTGGTCGGAGGCGACAATGATGTCGCAGGCGAGCGCGATCTCGAGCCCCCCCGTGATGCACACGCCGTTCACGGCCGCGATCGTTGGCTTCACGCAATCGCGCACTGCCACCGCAGGGTTCACGCGCTTCGGAGGCCCGCTCGGCGACTGGATCTCCTTGAGGTCCACGCCGGCGGAGAAGCTGGGGTCGGCGCCCGTGATGACGACGATGTCGATGGCGTCGTCGTCGCTCGCGCTGGTGAATCCGTCCCTGATCCGTTCGCGCATCACGAGGGACATCGCGTTGCGGACCTCGGGCCGGTCGATCGTGATCGTACGGATGCCGTCGGCATCGCCGATCCTGACCGTGTCGATCGCCTCGTCGCTCATGACAGCTCGACTCTCGCGTTGTCCCACGTGAGGATGCGGTCGTCGGGCACGACCTCGAACGTCACGCGCCCCGGTGAGTCGTAGGCGGATCGGGTCTTCTCAGGCATGTTCGAATGCTTGGTTCGGTACCGGTCGTACTTGGCATCGAGGGCTTCACGTACCCGGCGCTTCGTGTCTTCGTCGGTCACCTCGCGCGCGCTTCCTGTCACGAGGACTGCTTTGAGCTCGCGCCAGTACGTCCCTGACTCGACGAGGAAGGAGCAGCGTGGGTTTCGGCGCAGGCGCGTGATCTTCTTCGTACGGGCCGGCGCGCTGAAGTAGATGCGCGCGTCGAAGGTCACGAACCACATCGGCAGTGTGATCGGCGTCCCGTCGGCCTTCAGGCTGGTGAAGATCCCGGTGTGCGCGCCCGCGAGCTCGTCCCAGGCCTCTTCTCTCGAGAGCCGGATGCTCACGCCGCCCCCTCGTCCTCAGCGCCCTCCACTTCCAGTATCCACGCTACCCTTGGGTGACACGAGTGTTAGTCTCGGATCGGTCGCCTCGGGGACCACCGCGCCGCTCCAGGGGGAACGATGACGTACGTCGACATGGTCCGCCTCGCCGGAAGCCGGGGCCGCCTGAACGAGCAGCCCACCGTCGACCCCGTCACCGCCGAGGTCGTCCGCGGCGCGATGGAGACGATCTGCTTCGAGATGGCGGAGTACGTGTCCCGCACCGCGACGAGCCCCATGATGAACCAGAGCAACGAGCGGAACGCGACGATCCTCGACGCCCAGGGGCGCCTGGCGGCGTTGTCGGTCGGGATCCCGCAGTTCATGCTCACGTCGACCCTGCCGGTGCGGTTTGCACTCGAGTTCTTCGGCGACGAGTTCCACGAGGGCGACGTGTTCGTGGCGAACGACCCGTACCACGGTGGTGGCCACCTGCCCGACTACAACGCGTTCGCGCCGATCTTCGCCGACGACGGCAACGGGGGACGGCGCATGGTGCTGATCGCCAGCATCCAGTGCCACCACGGAGACACGGGTGGCGCCGTTCCGGGCGGTTACAACGTGACCGCGACCGACATCTGGGGTGAGGGCGTGCGCTGGCCAGCCGTGAAGGTCGTCGACCGTGGCGTCGTGCGCCGGGATGTGCTGTACGCGCTCCAGACCAACAACCGCGCTCCGGACTATATCGGTGACCTGCGCGCCCAGATCGGGGCGGCGCAACTCGCCGCGCAGCGACTCAGCGATGTCATCGAGCGTTACGGCAGCAAGATCGTCGAGGAATCGGTCGACTTCATGATCGACTACGCCGCGAGGCGCTTCCGGGAGGAGGTCGCCAGCTGGCCGGATGGCATCTACCAGGCGGACGCCTACGTCGACCACGATCCGCTCGGCAACCCCGACGTGCACCTGCACGTCCAGATCACCGTCGACGGCGCGAACCTCACCATTGACTTCACCGGCTCCGACACCCGCCAGGACCTCCAGGCATGGTCGACGTTTGGGAACACACGCGGCTACACCGTGGGGCAAATCGCCGCCATGATGGACCCCGAAATCCCGAAGAACGAAGGCTTCTTCGACCAGATCAAGCTCGTCGTGCCCCAGGGATGCGTACTCAACCCGACACCGGGCAAGCCGGTGAGCGCGGGAACCCATCACCCGGGGGCCGATGTCGGTGAGGTGATTGCGCTCGCATTGGAGGAAGTGCTGCCGGACAAGGCCGTCCCGCAGGTGTACAAGACGGGGATACCCACGATCATCGTTGGCGTCGACCCGCGAAGCGGTGAGACGTTCACCGACCACTCGGCCGAGGTGTACGCGGGCTGGTGCAACGCGGCCAAGGGCATGGACGCCTGGGGCGCGCAGGCCGCTGCGTTCGGGAACCTGTGGAAGGCAACCGCGGAGATCAACGAGTGCCTCTACCCGCACATCCAGTGGTCGCGCGATTACCGGATCGACTCCGGGGGGCCCGGCCAGTGGCGGGGCCTCTGCGGTAGCCACTACGAGAAAGAGGTGCTCGTCGACGCGAAGGTCTACACCTACGTCGTCGGCATGAAGTACCCCATGTCGGGGATCTGTGGGGGGAAGCCAGGGGCACCCAATGAGCTGGTCATCCGCTACGGCTCCGACGATCCGTATCGCGTGCAGCACACTGCCGACTGGGTCCCGATCGGGGCCGGGCAGCGGGTGATGTACGACTACGGCGGTGGCGGCGGTTGGGGGGACCCGCTGGCGCGTGACCCGCACGCAGTGCTCGACGACGTGCTCGACGAGTACGTCAGCGTCGAGGCCGCCGAACGCGACTACGGCGTCGTGCTCACCGGGTCGCTCGAGGACCTCACCCTTGCCGTCGACCCGGAGGCCACGCGAGCGCGGCGCCTCCGCCGTGACGCCACCGCCTGACCTGCGTTTCCTCAACCGCCCGTCTCCATGGACCTGAGCCTCTCTCCCGAGGAGCGGGCCTTCGCGGCTGAGATCCGCTCGTGGCTCGACGCCAACCTCGAACTCCCGCCGCCGTTCGCGTCGCTCGGCGAGGAGATCGAGTGGGGTCGCGCGTGGCAGGCGAAGCTCGCGCGTGACCGCTGGGTCGCGATCCACTGGCCGGTGGAGTTCGGCGGCCGGAGCGCGTCGCCGGTCCAGGTCGCCGTCTTCAACATGGAGTACGCCCGCTCACGGGCGCTCCAGCCCGTGAACCGCAACGGGATCAACCTGGCCGGTCCAACGCTGCTCGCCCACGGCACCGACGAGCAGAAGCGTCGCTGGCTGCCACCGATCCTCGACGCGCGCGAGATCTGGTGCCAGCTCTTCAGCGAGCCCGGGGCCGGTTCCGACCTCGCGGGGCTGTCCACCCGTGCCGTGCCCGTCGAGGGAGGCTGGCTCCTGTCGGGCCAGATGGTGTGGACGAGCTACGCGCAGTTCGCCCGCTGGGGGATCTGCCTGGCGCGGACCGATCCGGATCTGCCGAAACACCGGGGCCTCTCTTACCTCATCGTCGACATGCACGCCGACGGCCTCGAGATTCGGCCGCTCACCTCAATCACGGGCGAAGCGGAGTTCAACGAGATCTTCCTCGACGAGGTGTTCGTCCCCGCCGATCACCTCGTCGGCGCGCTGAACCAGGGTTGGGCGGTCGCCAACACGACCCTCGCGCACGAGCGCGGCACGGCGTTCCCGTTCAAGGAGCAGGTCGTCCACGAGGTGTACCTCGACGAGCTGTACTCGCTCGCCGACCGGAGAGGCATGCTGGACGACGTCGCAACCACCGATGCTCTCACCCAGGCTTTTGTCGAACTGCGCGTGCTTCGGCTGCACAACTGGCGCACGCTGTCGCGGCTCGCCCGGGGCGAGCAGCCCGGCGCGGAGTCGTCGTGGGTGAAGCTCGCCTGGACCGACATGACCCAGCACCTCTCCGAGGCCGGTCTCGAGCTCACCGGCGAGGCGTCGCCGCTGTGGCACGGTGCGGACGGGCTTTCCGCTGGCGGCCGGTGGCAGCGGCAGTGGCTGTGGAGCAAGGCGGCCTCGATCGCCGGCGGCACCTCCGAGATCCAGCGCAACATCATCTCCGAGCGGATCCTCGGGCTCCCCCGGAGCTGACGGCCGCGCGCTTGCGCCGATGACACGCCACCTCCGAGCGACCTACCGGCACCCCGACGCTCGTGCGTACCGCGCTCCCGGTGCGCCGTGGGACGTCCCGTCGCTTGACGCGCTGCTGACGACCGCAGCGGCCGGCGCTTCCGGGCCGCTCGTCGGTGACGACACGACCGACGCAGCGCTCGGGGGAGCCGCGCTCGAAGACCAGGTGGCGGCGGTCGCGGGCGGGTTACGGACCGAGGGGGTCCGACGGGGTGACGTGGTCGCGTGGCAGGCGCCGAACCGCTCCGAGGTCGTGCTCCTCTACCGCGCCTGCTGGCGTCTGGGCGCAGTCGCCGCGCCGCTGCACCACCAAGCCGGTTCGTCCGACGTCGATCGGATGCTCGGGGTGCTGACGCCACGGCTCTGGCTGCCCCTCGACGAGGTCACGGCACGGGTCTCCGCGTTCGCGGCCGGAAGCGACTCGGTTCGGGTCTCGGCCGCGCGGCCGTCGGACCTCGCCGTCGCCCTGTTCACCTCCGGCTCGACGGGTGAACCCAAGGCTGTACTGCACACCCACCGCGCCCTCTCCTACAAGGCGAGAACGATGGCCGCGGTGCACGGGCTCACACGCGCCGACGCGGTGCTCATGCCGGCACCGATGGCCCACATCTCGGGTCTGTTGAACGGGGTGCTGGTCCCCGGAGCCGTGCCAATGTCTGCGCGGTTCATGACGAGGTGGGACCCGGAGCAGGGGCTCAAGCTCATCGAGCACGACCGCATCACCTTCATGATCGGCCCGAGCACTCTGTTCGTATCCCTACTCGACGCCCCTCGCTTCACCACTGAGCGCGTGGAGAGCCTTCGTCTCGTGTCGAGCGGCACCGCCGGCGTTTCACCCGCGTTCATCGATGACGCAAGCGCGCGACTGGGTGCCTTTGTCAAGCGATCGTACGGGTCGACCGAGGCGCCGACCGTGACGACCACCCACGCCGGAGACCCCGCCGGGCGAGGCCGTGACACCGACGGGCGATCCACTGGCGCGGCGCAGCTCCGGATCGCCGATCCGGTGACGGGACGCGAGCAAGCACCGAACGATGTCGGTGAGGTCTGGCTGCGCGGTCCCGAGCTCTTCGCGGGCTACGCCGACGTCCAGCAGACCCGCGCTTCCGTGGCCGGCGGCTGGCTCCGAAGCGGGGATCTCGGCACCGTCGACGCGGCGGGCTGGCTCACGATCGTGGGACGCATCAAGGACGTGATCATCCGCGGCGGTGAGAACATCGCTGCGCGCGAGGTCGAGGCCATCCTCGAGGCGCATCCGGACGTGCGCCACGCCGTCGCGGTCGGCAAGCCCGATGGGCGGCTCGGTGAGCTGGTGTGCGTCTTTGTGGTGGCGAGCCAGCCCTTCGACCTCGATGACTGCCGGCGTTGGTTCGAGCAGCGCGGCGTCGCCCGCTACAAGACACCCGAACGGCTGGTGCAGGTCACCCACTTGCCGCTGCTCGCCGCGGGCAAGGCCGACCGCGCCGCGCTCCGCGATCGCGCCGCCGCACTCGGATGACGCTCCCATAGGCCGAGGTGCGTTGGAAGTGGAAGGACATCTGAGGATGGACGTGCCAATGACCATCAGCGTCGACGATCACGTCGTTTAGCCACCCCATGTGTGGCAGACGTCGCTCCCAGCGATGTACCGGGTACGAAATTCTCGCCCTGCAAGGGAGGGCGGAACGTTCGGCACGTGTGGGGCGCGGCCGCATTCGTCGCAAACTGAGGTCTTCGACCACGCCGTTGCGTTTCACCGCGTAAGACAGAGCACCCGGTTTGTCGGATGATCCCGCGATCGGGGACGAAGGTTCAGCTGTCCGGTCGGTCGTGCAACGACGGGGTGTAGCAGACGGCGACCAGCAGGCCCTCCGGGCTCAACAGCCGAGCGGTGACTTGAGCCCATGGCTCCGTGCGGGCCTCGTGGATGAGCCGGTAGCCCTTGGAGGTGAGCTCGGCGGCGGCGGCCGCGACGTCAGCGACCTCGAACTCGATGCTGGCCTGCGGGACCGCGATGTCGGCGGGCCATTCGCTGCGGCCGAAACAGGCGCCAGCCGCCTCCGAGAGGGGCCACAGCCCGAAGTGCTTCGCCCCTTCCAGCTGGTGGGTAAATACGTAGTCGCCCTCTTGGCCCTCAAACGACAGACCCAAGGCGTCCCGGTAGAACAAGCGAGCCGCGTCAGTGTCTCGCACGATCGGGGCAACGCTGGCTATGAACTGGACATCCATCGGCTTCCACCTCCGGGTGCTCTTGTTTCGCGGGTTTATCTTGTGATATCGGCGGTGACCATCGCTGGCCACCCAAAGACGGGTGCCAGGCCAGGCCATCCACGCAGGAGCAGGTCGCCGCAGAGGTCCTCGACTCGGACGGTCGAGATGCTCGCGGGCTGTTCCATGATCGAATGATCCTGCGCGAGGCTGGAGTGGTCTTGAACGAATCGGACATCTACTGGGAGTGGGCTCCGCCGGAGGCGTGGCGCGAGGTGGTGGCTTGTTGCTGGGAGCAGCGCGTTCACGCCGACCGGGTACAGCGCGTGCTGCCAGATGGTCACGCCGATGTGCTCCTCTTCGGATCGGGTGCAGTGGAGCTGGTTGGCGTCTACGACCATGTGGCGTTGCCGGTGCTGCCGCGTGGGACCTTGATCCGTGGCATCAGGTTGCGACCCGAGGCCATCGCGTCCGCCTTTCGTCTCGAAGCATCCGAGCTGCGCAACGTCACCGTGCCCGCCGAGGATGTGATGGGGCCGCGGGATGCACGACGCCTGCGAGACAGCCACGCCGTAGACGCGTGGATCCGCTCAATCACACCCGACCGGCGTACCGCCGCGGCCATCGAGCTGCTCCAATCGGAATCGGTGGAAGGCGCCGCCCGACAGCTCGGCATCTCGCCGCGACAACTGCAACGCGACATGGTGGCCAACGTTGGGCTGACTCCAAAGGTGCTGCAACGTGTGATGCGTATGCAACGCTTCCTTGACCTCGCAGGCCATCGGGGTGAGCTCGCTGCGGCTTCAGCCGATGCCGGCTACGCCGATCAGTCGCACTTGACCCGCGAGGTGCGCGCCCTGAGCGGGCTCACCCCAGCGCGCCTGCTCGCCGACCGAGCTCGTCCGACACGCTCGAATTAGCACGCGAATTCGTACGTCCTCCGGTGCGTCGCCTGCGACCCGCACCAACAATGGCGGACCGGCACTGATCACACCCAGATTCACCGGGTAGCACCGCTGCCCGATCCTGGAGTGCAGCGTGCCGAGGTGGCACTTCTCCACCCAGGCGTGCAAGGACACCCGACCTCCTCACTACAAGCGGCAGCGCCCGATCACCTGGCGATCACAGCCACGAGAACGACGCTGCCCCTCGCTAGCTGGCTCCGTATCCTTATCGTCGCTCGCCGAGTGGCATTTCCGACCTGGAGGCACGCGATGGGACACAAGGCAAGCGTGGAGCTCGTGCTCGACTGTGCAGAGCCGAAGAGGCTCGTGAAGTTCTGGCGCGAGGCGCTCGGCTATCACGACTACTACACGGATGCGAATTTGGCTGTGCTCGTTCCCAAAGAAGGGGTCGCTTCACCGCTCCTTCTTCAGGGCGTACCCGAACCCAAAGCCGGCAAGAACCGCATGCACCTCGACATTGTGGTCGACGACATCGAAGCCGAGATCCACCGGCTGCAGGGACTCGGCGCTCATCGCATCGACGAAGGCGTGCAGAGCTTCGGGGAAACCCGATGGGTCAGAATGTCGGACCCCGAGCAGAATGAATTCTGCGTCTCCACCGGAGTCGAGTGGTAAAGGCTTGATGCTGCGGGCACCATCCAAGGCTCCGCTGCCTCCCGTCTTCCGGTGAAGCGCCCCCCGCGAACGGCGA